>SVLR01000006.1 GCA_015067785.1 Oscillospiraceae bacterium | reverse complement strand
TGCAAAGATGCATTTTGATTACAGCGAAGCAAGCATAACCCATTAACATTTTTAACCCGCCTTCCAAATTTGGAAGGCGGGTTTGTCAGTTCAGGAGCCAAATTCCCAGATTCAGGTAGCCGGCAAAGAGAAGCCACAGGCTATAGGGGATCTGCAGAAGTCCCGCCCATTTGTCTACCTTCATAAAGCAGACGATCATTCCGATCACCAGCGCGTATAAAACCAGCAGCCACAAAAAGGCAAGGCCGAACGCCCGGGCATTGAAGAAGATGAGACTCCAAAAGAAATTTACCACCAATTGCGTCACATACAGATTCAGACATCGGCCTTTTCCGCTTTCCGCACCCTCCAAATAGACCCTCGCCGCACCGATACCCATCAGGATGTATAGGATCGTCCAGACAATGGGAAACAGAATCATCGGCGGTGACAGCGGTGGCTGGGTCACATTTTCCTGAAAGCCTTCCATTCCATTTCGGCTGAAAAAGGCGGATAATGCACCGATAAACAGCGTTATCGCCACGAAAAGCGCATAAGTTTTCCAGTTCTTTTTCATCGATTGCAGCATTTTTATCACCCCTAATACCATACGCATACATCTGCCGGATTATTCTTTTTTTCACTTCTCTCCAATCTTTGTCCTCGGTCAGCGCACAGCTTTCGTCTTTTTTCACAAAAAATACACAGATTTATAGCATTTTTGCCATAGTATCTCCTGTGCACACATCTTCTTTTGTATAGTATAACCAAAAATTTTCTACAATTCTATGCAAATTACCCCTTTTCTTATTGAAAAAAATGTGATATGTTATAGATAGCATATTATGCGGCAGAGTAGGCGCTTTGCGCCCTTTTCCGCAAATACCGAGTATAAGGAGTAATCGCTATGTTTGTTAACAAAAAGCGCTGTGTTGCCATGCTTTTGGCAGGCGGACAGGGCAGCCGCCTGAAGGTCCTCACCGAGAACACCGCAAAGCCTGCCGTTCCTTTTGGCGGCAAATACCGCATCATTGACTTCCCGCTTTCGAACTGTGTCAACTCCGGTATCGATACCGTGGGTATCCTGACCCAGTATCAGCCCTTAGAGCTGAACGAATACATCGGCAACGGTCAGCCCTGGGGCCTTAACAAGTCTCACTGCTGCGCCCAGGTACTGCCCCCCTATGCCCAGAGCAAAAAGTCCGAGTGGTATAAGGGCACTGCCAACGCCATTTATCAGAATCTGCCCTTTATCTCCCGGTTTGATCCTGAGTATGTCCTGATCCTTTCCGGTGATCATATTTACAAGATGGACTATGCCGCTATGATCGACTACCACGAGAAGACCGGCGCGGATTGCACCATTGCTGTGCGTACCGTTCCCCTGGCAGAGGCCAGCCGCTTTGGCATTATGAACACCTACGAGGACGGCACCATTTACGAATTTGAAGAAAAGCCCAAGGCACCCAAGTCTACCAATGCCTCTATGGGCATTTATGTCTTTAACTGGAAGGTCCTTCGGGATTACCTGACTGCCGACGAAAATGACCCCAATTCCGAAAACGACTTCGGTAAGAACATTATACCGAATCTCTTGGGTGACGGCAAGAAGCTGATGGCTTACAGCTTCGAGGGCTACTGGAAGGATGTAGGCACCATTGACTCCCTTTGGGAGGCAAATATGGAGCTTCTGGGCAAGAATCCCGAGTTTAATATCCGGGGCACCGGTCGCGACCGTATTTACGCTCGGAACAGCGCTATGCCGTCGAGCTATATCGACGAGAAGGCGGTCACCATCAACTGCTTCATCGCAGAAGGCTCCGAGATCTTCGGCACCGTGAAAAACAGCATCATTTCCGTAGGCTGCTTTATCGGTGAAGGCGCTGTGGTTGAAAATTCCGTACTGATGCCCGGTACCGTCATTGAGGCCGGTGCCATCATCCGTCATGCGATCTTGGGTGAAAACACCCGTGTTTGCGCCAATGCCGTAGTAGGCGGCACCTTTGCAAAGGACGAGAAGAAAGAGATCAGCGTGACCCAGAAAAACGCAACCGTACCGAGTGGCAGTGTGCTGTTCCCCGGTGAAATGCTGTAAGGGAGGAAACGACTATGAATTTAATGGGTATTATTTTCGCCAACATTTATGACAGCTCCTTAGGCGAACTGACCAATAAGCGTACCATGGCTTCCCTGCCCTACGGTGGCCGTTACCGCCAGATCGACTTTGCACTTTCCAATATGACTGCCTGCGGCATCCGTCACATTGGTATTATCTCCCGCTACAACTACCAGTCTCTTATGAACCATGTGGGCTCCGGTGAGGAGTGGGATCTTGATCTGCAGGAGGGCGGTCTGGAATTCCTCACTCCCTTTGCCAGCAGCACCAGCAGCAGCTACCGCGGCAAGCTGGATGTCTTAAACAGCGCCATGGATTTCCTTGAGTATGGCGACGAAGAATATGTGGTGCTGGCTGACCCCAGTCTGCTGTACAATCTGGACCTTCAGAAAGTCATTGAGGACCACATTGCCAGCGGCAAGGACATTACTGCAGTTATGAAGCCCGGTATTGCCAACGGCAAGAAGCGTCTGGATATGGCTGTTTCCATGAAGGACGGTAATATCTGTGATATCGCAGTAGACTATGTAGCACCCGAAGGCTATCTTGCCTCTATGGGTCTGTTTGTGATCTCCAAGGATCTGCTGATCCACAATGTTAAGGAAGCCGTTGCCCGGAATCTCTACCGCTTCGAACGGGATTTCGTACTCCGTCAGTACCAGGCAGGCGCTTTGTCCATCAATATCTACGCATACGACGGTGTTGTTCTGTACACCGAATCCACCGAGGAATACTATCAGGCAAACCTTGCCCTGATCGACCCTAAGATCCGCGAGGATTTGTTCCGCGGCGCCCACCCCATCTACACCAAGGTCCGCGATCAGGTCCCCAGCTACTATGGCGATGGCTGCCGTCTCATTAACTGCACACTGGCTGACGGCTGTATGCTGGAAGGCACTGTGCGCAACAGTGTTCTGTTCCGCCATGTCCATGTGGGTGAAGGCGCAGTCATTGAGGACAGCGTCATTATGAACGACACCGTGGTCGGCGAAGGCGCTTACTTAAAGTGCGTCATTCTCGATAAGGATGTCGTCGTCAGTCCCGGTGCCCGTCTGGTCGGCACACCTAATAGTCCCATTATCCTGAAGCGTGGTGAGACTGTATGAGAATAGCCATTGCTGCCTCGGAGGGCGCACCCTATATTAAGTCCGGTGGTCTGGGCGATGTAATGGAGGCGCTTCCCAGCGCCCTGCAGCGGATAGACGGAAATGAAGTCGCGCTGTTTCTGCCCTACTACGGCAAAATTCGAAACAACCCCAATATTAAGACCGAGCTGGTAAAGGCATTTTATGTTTCCCTTAGCTGGCGGCAGCAATATGCCGGCATTCTCCGTCTTACTGGCAGAGATGACGGTGTGCAGGTCTACTTTATCGATAATCTCTATTATTTTGGCGGTCGTGACGGCGCCATTTACGGTCACGGTGACGACA
The DNA here is from genome assembly GCA_015067785.1 of Oscillospiraceae bacterium. GTDB lineage: Bacteria > Bacillota > Clostridia > Oscillospirales > Oscillospiraceae > Faecousia. The sequence continues at coordinate 66,767 of SVLR01000006.1, read as the reverse complement.
GCGAGCGTTATGCTTTCTTCTCCAAGGCTTGCCTGGATGCGATGGTGGCACTGAATTTTAAGCCTGATGTGATCCAGTGTAACGACTGGCAGACTGCGCTGATTCCCACCTTCCTCTCCGCTCAGTACGCCCCTCTCTTCCCCGGCACAAAGTGTATGTTTACCATCCACAATATCGAATATCAGGGCTGGGCAGATATAGGCTTCTTTGACGATACCCTTGCGCTGCCTCAGGAATACCGGGGTGTGCTGGATATGAACGGTGCGGTGAATATGATGAAGGGTGCCATTGAGACTGCCCACCTTGTCACCACTGTTTCCGAAAGCTATGCCAAGGAGCTGATGTACCCCTACTTTGCCCATGGTCTGGACGGTGTGATCGCAAAGGCAGGCTGGAAGCTTACCGGCATCACAAACGGTATCGATGTGGGTACCTTTAATCCTGAGACCGACCCGGCACTGGCTGCCCATTATCACAAAAAGGCTTTCCGCCGTGGCAAGGCCCAATGTAAGGCCGCTTTGCAGGAAGAGGTAGGACTACCCAAAAAGGCAAGCACACCCCTTCTGGTTATGGTCACCCGCTTAGTGGGTCATAAGGGCTTGGATCTGCTTTGCTATGCCATTGAAGACCTGCTTGCCACAGAGGACTTCCAGCTGCTGATCCTTGGCACCGGTGATCAGAAATTTGAAGATTTCTTCCGGAATCTTGCCGCCAAGTATCCTGACCGGGTATCTGCCCAGATTACCTTCAATTTGGGCCTTGCCTCCCGGATCTATGCCGGCGGCGACATCTATCTGATGCCGTCAAAGAGTGAGCCCTGCGGTCTTAGCCAAATGAACGCTATGCGCTACGGCACTGTACCTGTGGTCCACGCCACCGGCGGTCTGCGGGATACCGTTCCCGGTGTGGACGAAAACGGTGAGGGTGGTCTTGGCTTCACCTTCCAAAGCTACAACGGTGACGATTTCCGTCAGGCAGTTGTTAATTGTCTGCGGCTGTATCACGAAAAACCGGAGGCTTTCAAGGCGCTGATTGCAAAGGATATGTCTCAGGACTTCAGCTGGGACAAGCCTGCGCAGAAGTATATGGAGCTATTTACCCAAATGTGCAACAATTGAAACTTGCACCGATAAATTGGCCCCCTCTAATGAGGGGGCTGTCACGCAAATAGCGTGACTGGGGGAGAGATTTTCTCGCTAAAAATCATCTTTCCCTCAGTCGCCTACGGCGCCAGCTCCCTCATTAGAGGGAGCCTTCATATCTTCCACAGCAAAGCTCTTCTAATTTTCCTTGATTGGTGATAGATATGCGTATTTTGTTTGACTCTCAGCAAGAAACCTTCAAAAGCCCCTTCGGTACGCTGACGCCGCACGAAGTCTGTACCCTAAACCTACATATCCCCACCTCCGTGCCTACCGTTTCTGCCGAGTGCGTGATCTGCCGGGAAAATGGTGAGGAGTTTTTCTGCGTGCCTATGTATTTCTCCCATCGGGAGGGGCTTTATGCCATTTACCGGGGTGAGCTTTCCTTTGATGCCCCCGGTCTGTTTTTCTACTTTTTCCGCATTCATAAGCCCGACAGCAGCTTCCGCCTCTTTAAGCAAGGGCACAATACCAATATGGAGTACGGCGACTGCTGGCAGATAAGCTGTATCCCCGGGAATTTTGAAACGCCCGACTGGGCAAAGGGCGCGGTGATCTATCAGATTTTCCCTGACCGTTTTGCAAAAAGCGGAGAATGTGACCTGAGCGAAAAGCTGCAGCCCTATACCCTTCACAGCCGCTGGGAGGAAGAGATCCGCTGGCAGCGAGATCCCCAGGGCAAAAGCCATAATAACGACTTTTTCGGTGGTAATTTCCGGGGTATTACGGAAAAGTTGCCCCATCTTGCGGCATTGGGTGTAGATATCCTCTACTTAAATCCTATCTGCAAGAGCTATTCCAACCACCGTTACGATACCGCTGACTATAAGGCCCCCGACCCCATGCTTGGAACGCAGCAGGATTTTGTCGATCTCTGCGAGGCTGCCCACGCACACGGGATGCATATTATACTGGACGGTGTTTTTTCCCACACCGGCGCTAACAGCATCTATTTTGATAAAGACGGAAATTTCGGCAAAACCGGTGCATATTGGGATAAAAACTCCCCTTATTATTCCTGGTACCACTTTGACGAATATCCGGATCGCTATAAGAGCTGGTGGGGCTTTGATTCCCTGCCCACGGTGGATAAGGAAAATCCGGCATTTATCGACTATATTATCGACAGCGAGGACTCTGTGATCGCCCACTGGCTGAAGCTGGGCGCTGACGGCTTCCGGCTGGATGTAGCGGACGAGCTGCCCGACAGCTTTATCCTCCGCCTCAAAAACCGTCTGCGTGCATTAAAACCCGATGCTCTGCTTGTGGGTGAGGTTTGGGAGGATGCCTCTTATAAAATCTCCTACAATGTCCGCAAGCGTTATTTTGTGGACGGAGAGCTGGATAGCTGTATGAACTACCCTTTCCGCACCGCCATTTTGGAATTTATGCGTGGAATGGACGACGGACGAAATTTTCGGGAACGGGTCATGACCATTCTGGAGAATTATCCGCCGCAGGTCGTCCACTGCAATATGAATTTGCTGGGCAGCCATGACACGCCCCGAATTCTTACCGCCCTTGTGGACAGCTTTGACGGTCCCCGGGAAGTGCTGGCGGAGCGGTTTCTCTCCGGTCGGCAGCGGAAGCTGGCAGAAATGCGGCTGATGGTCGCCTCCTTCCTGCAGTTCACCCTCCCAGGCGCACCCAGTATTTACTACGGTGACGAGGCCGGAATGGAAGGCAGCAAGGATCCCTTCTGCCGCCGCACCTATCCTTGGGGCAAGGAAAACGAAGCCCTTTTGGCGCATTTCCGTCAGTTAGGCCAGCTTCGCCGCACCGAAAAGGCCCTGCGTACCGGTAAAACAGAGTTTTCCTACGCCGCCGGCGGTCTTATTCACTTCATTCGCGCCTGTAAAGGCAGCAGACTGCATATCTATGTCAACCGAAGCGCGGATAGCTGGGACATTGCACCCGGTGAGGTGCTCTATAGCTATAACATTACCCATAAGAAGCCGGGACTGCTCCGTCTTGCGCCCATGGGCTTTTGCATAACAAGAGAGAAATAATATGGAAAAAGAGTTTTTTATCTCCGGCTACTGCCGCGCATACGATCAAAGCCGCACGGTCTGCGCGGAATTTGAGGACGGCAAGCTAAACGGCACCGATTGCAGCTATCCGGACTGTCCCTACACTGACCGCTGCACCATTGCCGGGCAAATACGAGAAACAGAAAAGAAAGAGGCAGAAAATGTTTAAGGGATATTCACCGGAGACTGTGGATTTTCTTTGGGGAATCCGTCTCAATAATAACCGCGAGTGGTTTTTGGAACATAAAAAGGACTATGTGACCTATCTTTATGAACCTACCAAGGAATTGGGTAAACAGCTTTTTACCCCCTTTATCGAAAAACCCGGTCATTTACTAAAGGTCAGCCGCATTTACCGGGATGCCCGGATGCATCACCCGCTTCCCTACAAGGAAAGCCTTTGGATCTGCATCCGTCGGGATGTGGAATGGTGGGCAGAAAACCCCTGTCTCTTTTTTGAGATTACCCCGGAGGGGATCTCCTACGGCTTTATTTTGTGGCGCCCCAGACCGTCTACGATGGAGGAGATCCGCCGACATATTGCCGCAAACCCCAAGCCGTTTTTGAAGCTGATCCGAGACACGGAGAAAAAGACCGGTATGTCCATCACCGCGGAGCTGTATAAGCGTCCAAAGCCTACGGACGACCCTGCCCTCCTTCCCTATTTCTCCTGGAAGGGTAACATTGCCTGCGTTTGCAGTGAGGAATTCTGTCCCGACACCTTCGGTCCTGAGTTGGCAAATAGAGTGGGCGCGCTGCTGGAAGCCCTTACGCCCCTTTATGAATTTTTCAATCAGTTTTGCGTATAAACTATGGGACACCGCCAAAAAAGTGCGGTGTCCCAAAAATTATATATTCCCTTTTCCGTTTAAGTGTGGTAAAATAAGAAAAAAGGTGAATCCACAAAAAAAGGAGGAGAAACCTATGAAAAATACTTTATTTAAGGGCATTGCCACTGCATTGGCCACCCCTATGACCGCGCAGGGTATTGATTTTGATTCTCTTGCCCGTTTGATTGACTTTCAAATTGAAAACGGCATTAACGCCCTGATTCCCACCGGCACCACCGGCGAAAGCGCCACTATGTCCCCTGAAGAGCGGAAAGAAGTGATTCGTTTCGTTCTTCGCTACGTTGACGGTCGCGTGCCTGTCATTGCCGGCACCGGCACCAATGACACCCGGTATGTTCTGGACTTTACCCGCTTCGCTTGCGATCACGGCGCGGATGGCGTTTTGGTGGTAACTCCTTATTACAACAAATCCACCCAAGGCGGTCTTATCGCCCATTACACCGCTGTTGCAGACGCTTCCGAGAAGCCGGTCATTTTGTATAATGTCCCCTCTCGCACCGGCTGTAACCTTTTGCCGGAGACGGTAAATGTACTTGCTGACCATCCTATGATCTGCGGCATTAAGGAAGCCAGCGGCAATATGGCGCAGGTAATGGATCTGTTCGCCACCTGCGGTGACAGGCTGGACATTTACTCCGGTGAAGACGGTCTCATTCAGCCGATGATGGCCATGGGGGCGAAGGGTTGCATCAGCGTGGTGTCCAATGTGATGCCCAAGGAAACGGTGGCGCTGGCGGATATGATGTTTGCCGGTGATTTTGCCGGTGCGGCTGCCCGGCAGCTGGAGTTGCTGCCGCTCATCCACAGCCTTTTCTGCGAGGTCAATCCTATCCCCGTCAAGGCCGCCCTTGCGGAAATGGGCTTCTGCGAGAATTATGTCCGTCTGCCCCTTGTGCCTATGACGGAAAAGAATAAAGAGATTATGTTTGCCCGTATGCGGGCGCTGGGGGTATTAAAATGAGAGCAATCGTTTGTGGCGCCAATGGCGCAATGGGAAAGCTCATCCGGGAGATCTTAGGTGCGGAAGCCGTCGGTCTTGTGAGCATTGATGGAGAAAATAACGTACCCAAGACCTTTAAGGAATTGGGAAAGCGGTGCGGCGATGTAGTCATTGATTTCTCCCATCACAGCGCAGTTGCGGACGTACTTGCCTATGCCAAGGAAAATGACCTTGCTGCTGTCATTGGTACCACCGGTCATACCCCGGAGGAAAAAGCGCTGATCTATGCCGCTGCCAAGGAGATCCCCGTATTTTACTCCGGCAATATGAGCCTTGGCATTGCGGTCCTTTGCAAGGTAGCCAAGCAGGCCGCTGCCTTCTTCCCCGATGCGGATATTGAGATCGTGGAGACCCATCATAACCGCAAGGTAGATGCCCCCAGCGGTACGGCTTTGATGCTTTATAATGCCATCAAAGAAGTCCGCCCGGAGGCAACTGCCCATTGCGGCCGCGCCGGTGAGGGCAAGCGGACAAAGGACGAGATCGGTATCCATTCCCTGCGGATGGGCGGCGTGGTCGGTGTCCACGAAGTGCATATCTGCACCCCCAACCAGACCCTGACGCTCCGCCATCAGGCAGAGACCCGGGGAATGCTGGCAGACGGTGCAGTAGATGCCGCCCGGTTTATGGTAGGCAAAAAACCCGGTCTTTACAATATGGAAAATCTCCTATCTGAAACAAAATAAAAAAATCGGTCAGCAAAAGCTGGCCGATTTTTTATTTCCGTTATTACAGGTACTTCTTGATTTCCTCGGATGCCAGAGCGGGATCGTCGGAAACAGTGATGGTGATCTCCATATTGTTGGCCTCGGCGAACTTGGCGCACCACAGAATGAACTCTTCACCTGCTGCACGGTCATTGCCGATGGTCTTATAGAGATTGTCGATGTACACATTGGTAATATCGTAGTTGCCTGCGTGAAGACCGCTGAGCAGACCCTTCAGCATGCAGGGATTGCAGATACCGTATTCCTTAGAGTCTACCAAACGAACCTTATAAGGCAGGTCGTAGGTCAGCTTCTGGCCATACTCAACGCAAACTACGTCACCGTGTGCGCTGGCAACAGCCTCTTGAATGGAATCGATCATTTTCTTAGTCTTACCGGAACCCTTCAGGCCCATAATCAGATGAATCATCGGAAACTCCTCCTTTGCTTGCAGCTTTATTAGCTGGTATATAGATTTTATCAGTTTTTTTACTGTATTGCAAGGGGCAATACAAAGATTTTGCAAAAATTTTTCTGTGCAAGCCGAGGCTTAATAACCGGGCTTGCCCAAAAGCGCAAACATATTGCGCTTGTAGAACTCCACACCGGGCTGGTTGAAAGGGTTGACGCCCAAGGTATAGGCGGAAACACCGCAAGCAAGCTCAAAGAAATAGAACATTTCGCCCAGCTTCTGTGCGTCCAGCTTGCCCATATCCACGGTGATAACAGGTACATTGCCATCCACATGGGCCTTCAGCGTGCCAAGATACGCCTGCTGATCCACGAAGTCCAGCGTGCGACCCTCCAGGTAATTCAGGCCGTCCAGGTTCTTCTCGTCCCCGCCGACAGTGAAGGTCTCCTCGGGCGCATCGAAGCGGATCATCGTCTCGAAAATGTTCCGCTCGCCCTGCTGGATCATCTGACCCAGAGAGTGGAGGTCTGCGGTAAATTCTGCGGTAACGGGGAAAATGCCCTTGCCGTCCTTACCCTCGCTCTCACCGAAGAGCTGCTGCCACCAGCCGCCCATCATCTTGAAGCCGGGCTCAAAGGAGTCCATAATCTCAATGCACTTGCCGTGGCGGTATAATAGGTTTCTTGCGGCTGCATACAGCCAAACGGGATTTTCAAAGGAGCGCAGATCGTAATCCTTCTTCGCCTGCACAGCGCCAGCCATAACCTCCATGGGATCGATGCCGGCAACTGCCATAGGCAGCAGACCAACAGCCGTCAGAACGGAGTAGCGGCCGCCTACATTGGGCGGAATCACAAAGGTCTCCCAGCCTTCCTCCATAGCCATCTGCCGCAGAGCGCCCTTGCAGGGGTCAGTAATGGCGATGGTACGGGCATTGGCTTCGTCGATGCCGTACTTTTCGACCAGCATAGAACGCAGCGCACGGGTAGCGACTGCGGGCTCGGTGGTGGTGCCGGACTTAGAGATAATGGCGATAGAGAAATCCTTGCCATCCAGCAGGCGCTTCAGCTCATTCCAAGCTCTGGTAGAAAGACCGTTGCCGGCAAAGAAGATCTGGGGGTCACCCTTGCCCTTGCCGATGTTGTGGTTGGTGCCCTGCAGAAGCTCGATGGCTGCACGAGGTCCCAAATAGCTGCCGCCGATGCCGATCACCACAAACACATCGGAATTTTCCCGGATGCGCTTTGCAGCGGCGCGGATGCGGAGCATCTCATCGGTCTCCTCGGTGCTGGGCAGCTCCAGCCAGCCGATAAAGTCGTTGCCTTCGCCGGTGCCCTCAGTAAGGGTCATATGGGCATCGAACACTTCCTTTTCGATGGCCAGCAGATCCGGCAGAGAAAGGCTGCCCCAGATGTTCGATATATCTACTTTGATCATAGGTATATACCTCCTTGTTATTTTTATTTGTATTTTCCAAATATTCTATCACAAGGGAGCTATAAAAACAAGAGACAAGTTTCTTATTTTTAGGTAGCTTTTTTAATTTTTTTGTTGTATGATAAACGAGAATATAAAGAATAATGGAGGCGTTTCATATGCGTTACGGTTTTGGCATTGATTTGGGCGGTACAACGGTAAAGCTGGCCTTTTTTGAAGAAGACGGCACTTGTCTTGACAAGTGGGAAATTCCCACGGTAAAGGAGGGCAGCGGTGAGCAGATCCTGCCGGATATTGCCGCTTCTGTCCTTTCCTATCTGGAATCCCACAGCATCCCGAAGGAAAATGTCCTCGGTATCGGCATCGGTGTCCCCGGTGCGGTAGACAGTAAGGGTATCGTCTTTAGCTGTATCAACTTAGGCTGGGGCAGAAAGGATGTGCCGAAGGAATTGGGCGAGCTGACCGGACTGCCGGTAGCCTGCGGCAACGATGCAACGATGGCTGCCCTGGGTGAATGCTGGCAGGGTGCCGGCGCGGAGAACATGGTCTTTGTGACCTTAGGCACCGGTGTAGGCGGCGGCATCGTCTGCGACGGCAAGATCATTGCAGGTGTCCACGGTGCCGGTGGGGAGATCGGACATATCACCCTCGTTCCCGAGGAGACCATTCCCTGTAACTGCGGAAAATGCGGCTGCGCAGAGCAGTACCTATCTGCCACCGGCATTGTGCGGCTTGCCAAAGAAGCCCTTGTGCTTCCCCACCCGGCTTCCGCGCTGGATAGCGGTGAACTGACCGCCAAAGCAGTTTTCGACGCCGGACGGGATAAAGACCCGGTCGCCCTTCAAGTGCTTGACCGCTACTTTGATATGATGGGTCGTTTTCTGGCGATCCTCTGCTGTGTGACAGACCCGGAGGTCATCGTTTTAGGCGGCGGTGTCAGCAAGGCGGGACAAATGCTCATCGACGGCGCGCTGGAGCCTATGGAAAAATACGCCTTCGCCCCCTGCCGGACCACCCGACTGGCCATTGCCACCTTGGGCAACGACGCCGGCATCTACGGCACCTTCCAGCTGGCGTTGCAGAATTATGGCTAAGCAAACACCAATCCGATAATCTTAGCAAGAAAGGAAAACTTTTTATGAAAACAAGAAAATTTGCTGCTCTATCAGTGATGTTGGCGCTCATTTTGTGCTTTACCGGATGCGAGAACAACACACCTGCTCCCACACAGCCTCCCAGCCTTCCTTGTCAGCATCGGGACGCCGATGACAACCACAAATGTGACTACTGCGGCACATTCCACATTGACGAAACCGACCTTAATCAACCAACCGGCACAGGTGAGTGTACGCACACCAGCCTCCGGAGAGAAATTGAAAATGAGAAGGATTCCTGCACTGAGCAATGCTCCTATGACGAGGTCTATTACTGCACTGCCTGTGGAGAAGAGACCAAACGAGAAACCGTATATGCAAATCCCAGAGGACACACAAGCAACACAGGTTATTGCCTTCGTTGCGGTGAATTGGACGCTGGTGTAACCATTGACCCCAATAGGGCTTATACCCGATATGAGAACTATATCTTTTTTGGTGAATATCCTCAGGCTCTGAAAAATGAGAATGTAACCGTTACCTCCACGCAAGATGCCCGTGGCTATTATCTGGGCTCCGATGGCAATTACTATGCCAAGGTCACCGCTTCATTAAACGGAAACTATACTTTTCACAGCGGAGATGCCATCGAGAACGGCCAAATATATTACTTCAAGGTAGCCCCGCTGCGCTGGCGGATTTTGACGGAAAGCAACGGAAAAGCACTGCTTGTGTGTGATAGCATTATCACCAGCAAGGTCTTTCAGTCCAAATCGTATCAAAGAGGCGACTATTACTATTTAAATGCAGATAACAGCACTTTATCCAACGACTATTTGAGCAGTGAAATACGGCTATGGCTCAACCAACAACTCTACAATACTGTATTTACAAGTCTGCAACAACAGCTGATTCAGGCAGTGGACGGCGATAACCTATTACTTCTTTCCGGAGATGAGGTTTGTAACTCTGCCTACGGCTTCGCGTCATCTCATACTACCTATGATGCTGCGCGCAGACCGGATGTTAGTGATTTCTGCCGCGCCTTAGGGCAAAAGGAAAGCTGGTGGCTGCGCACTGCCTTTGGGACACACGGAGAAAAGAGTCTCTATGTTTATGAAGGAAAAATAGGAGAACGGAAAGTAACATACGAAGCAGGTGTCGTTCCCGCATTATGGATTAAACTGTAAACAAAAACCCTTTTCTGACCCTCCGGCTTACTAAACCGGAGGGTCTTCTGTTTATCGCTTTCTTATTACAACCATTATTTTTTTAAAAATCGATAAAAAATTATTTTTTTAGTGACATTTTCGTTTTTATATGTTATACTGAGCGGGATAGTTATTTGTTTATAACATAATTGTACTTTTGTGAGGAAGGTGAAAAGGTGGAGAACTATACGAAGTATGCGCTGAAATCTGCAGACGAGCTGTCTTCCCTATTGGAGAACAAGGACAATCTGTTTATTGTCAGCTGCAACAAGTGCTACAAAGCCTTTGAGACAATGATCGAACCGGAGACGGAAGAATTACTTAAGCTGGCAGAAGGCTTGGGAAAAACCGTTGTGGGTACTGCTAAGGCAGATTTTCTCTGCAATGAATGGAAGGCGAAAAACGGTCTTCCGGGTATCATTCCCGAAAACGCGGAGCACATCCTCGTGATCGCCTGCGGTCTGGGTGTACAGACGGTAGCGGCAATTTCCGACATCCCGGTCTATACTGCGACCAATTCCATTTCTTATACCGGGCATCACGGTATGGCGCTGACCAAGAAGGCCTGCGATGCTTGCGCCCAATGCTATCTGACTATGACCAGCGGCATTTGCCCGGTGGTGGATTGCTCCAAGAGCTTACTCAACGGTCAATGCGGCGGCGCTAAGAACGGAAAGTGCGAGGTCAGCCCCGATAAGGACTGTGCTTGGGAGAAGATCCAGCAGCGTCTTTCCGCTCAGGGTCGTCTGCCGGAGCTGACTGCCCAGAGCGTGCAGGTCCGTGACTACTCTAAGGTCAATTTCAAGGTTATCAATCAGTATGTGACCGAGATCCGCAAGCTGCGTCTGGACGGCTGGTACGGCGGTGTTCACCCCGTAGAGGGCAAAGAGCCTACCGAGCATAAGCCTTTGGTGCGCTTCCCTGCACCTAAAATTGCGGTGTTCCCCCTTTCTATGCACTTAGGCGCGCCTGCAACCCCCATTGTTTCTGTGGGTGACTATGTACAGGTCGGTCAAAAGCTCGGTGAGGCTGCCGGTTTTATTTCCGCACCGATCCACAGCAGCATCAGCGGCACCGTCATTGCCATTGAGGAACGCCCCCACGCAAGTCGTGGCACCTGCCTGAGTGTGGTGGTGGAAAATGACTTTAAGGACACCGTCCACGAATCCGTAAGGCCCAACAAGGCACTTCAGGAGCTGACCCCTGCAGAAATTATCGAAATCGTCAAGAATGCCGGCATCGTGGGTATGGGCGGTGCAGGCTTCCCCACCTATGTAAAGCTGAATCCCGGCAAGCCCATTGATGCAGTGCTTGTCAACGCCTGTGAGTGTGAGCCTATGCTCACCGCTGACCACCGTGTGCTTTTGGAGTATGCCGATGATATTATTTTCGGTCTGCTGGCAGAAATGAAGATCGTCAGCGCCCCCAAAGGCATTATCGTCATTGAGGAAAACAAGCCCGATGCCATCTCATTGCTGCGGGAAAAGACCGCAGATATCGAAGGTATTGAGGTTCTGGAGGTTACGACCCAGTACCCTCAGGGCGGTGAGAAGATGCTCATTAAGCGCGCCCTCGGTCGCAGCGTACCCAGCGGTGGTCTGCCTGCCGATGTGGGCGCCTGCGTCAGCAATGTTTCCACCGTCAAGGCCATTGCTGACGCGATTAAGACCGGTATGCCGCTAATTGAGCGTGTCACCACCGTCACCGGTAAGTACATCCCCAATCCCGGCAATTTCATCGTCCAGATCGGCACACCCGCTTCCGAGCTGGTAGAAGCCTGCGGCGGTATCAGCGGTGAAGATGTGCTGATTAAAGCGGGCGGTCCGATGATGGGCTTCCCCCAGACGACGCTGGACACCCCCATTATGAAGGGCTCCAATGGCATCATCGCGATCGATAACGACGAAACCGAGCCTAATGAATGTATCAAGTGCGGCCGCTGTGTAGATGTCTGTCCTATGGAGCTGAAGCCGCTGCACTACTTTAAGCTGGTAGGTCAGCAGGACTGGCAGGGTTGTAAGGATATGAAGATTATGGACTGTATGGAGTGCCGCTGCTGCGAATATATCTGCTCTTCCAAGCTGCCCCTGGTCACGATGATCAAGATGGGCAAGAACGGTGTAAGGGGGATGAAATAATGCTGATTACAGAACTAAAAAATAAAGATGTTATCCAGTCCCAGCTAAACGGCAAGGTCTTCATCCTCGTCTGCCACGGCTGTAAGGAAATCCATTTCCCCGAGCAGGAAGCAGATGCACTGATTGCCGAACTGAAAGACAGCGGTATCGTCACCGGTACCCTGATAACCGATTACATTTGCAATGTGGAGAATTTGAAGCTACGCCTGCAAAAGCAAGCTGCCATCGCAGATGCGGATACCGTTTTGGTGCTGTCCTGCGGTGTAGGTGTGCAGACCGTTGCCGATCTGTTCCCCCATAAGCGGGTCTGCGCCGGCTGCGACACCTATGCCCTCCCCGGCTTTCAGGGTGTCACCCCCCTGCAGCATAATTGCAAGCAGTGCGGCGAGTGCTTTTTGAATCTTACCGGCGGTATCTGTCCGCTTACCGCCTGCTCCAAGGGCCTTGTAAACGGTCAGTGCGGCGGCGCAAAGAACGGTATGTGTGAGGTCGATCCCAATATGGAATGCGGCTGGGAGCGGATCCAGAAGCGGCTGGAGAAGATCGGTCGTTTGGACGCACTGAAGTGTCCAGTGCAGGTGCGCAATTACGCCACCAACGATAAATGAGGAGGAAGCAAAAATGAGAATTACTGAACTTTTTGATAACGGTCAGTTTGTGGTGACCGCAGAGGTAGGTCCTCCCAAGGGCATCCACATTGACCATTTGATTGACGAAGCCAAGGCACACCTGGGCGGCATTACCGCTGTAAATGTAACCGACAACCAGTCCTCCGTTATGCGTATGGGTAGCCTACCCACCTGCGTGGCGCTAAAAAACGCAGGCCTGACCCCCATCTTGCAGCTGACCTGCCGTGACCGGAACCGGATCGCACTCCAGTCCGAGCTGCTGGGCGCTGCGATGCTGGGCATCGATAACATTCTTTGCCTGACCGGTGACCATACCACTATGGGTGACCATCCCGGTGCAAAGCCCGTGTTCGATCTGGATTCTGTCTCGCTGCTCCACACAGTCTGCCAGCTGGAAAAGGGCATCGACCTTGGCGGTCAGCCGCTGGTGGGTGAGCCTCCCAAGTTTGCAAAGGGTGCTGTGGTCTCCCCCTGCTCCGACAGCGTGGATGCACAGCTTGCCAAAATGGAGCGCAAGGTGATGGCAGGCGCGGAGTATTTCCAAACCCAGGCCGTCTTTGATTCCGAAAAGTTTATTTCCTTTATGGAAAAGGCAAAGCAGTTTGGAAAGCCGGTGCAGCTGGGTGTGATCATTCCCAAGTCTGCCGGTATGGCAAAGTTTATGAACAGCAATGTAGCCGGTGTCCATGTGCCCCAGCATATGATCGATGCGCTGGCGGCCGATAAGGAGCGGGCAAAGGCCGGAATCACCGGTGTGGAGATCGCTGCCCAGATCATCCGTGAGTGCAGACCCTACTGTCAGGGTGTGCATATTATGGCGCTGGGCTGGGAAGCCAAGGTCCCCGAACTACTGAAATTAGCAGGTATCTAACATATAAAAAAGGATGTGCCATTCAGCACATCCTTTTTCTTATATCTCTTTGTACATCATACCGGCATCGTCCTTACGGACATTGTCGGCCACCTGAACGACCTCTACGGATACCGTCCGGGGGCCCATAGAGATCTCCAGCTTGTCGCCCACCTTCACTTCATAGCTGGCCTTCACCACTCTGCCGTTGACGCTGATGCGACCGTTATCGCAGGCTTCGTTGGCAACGGTGCGGCGCTTGATGAGGCGGGAGACTTTCAGGTACTTGTCAAGGCGCATTACTTAGCAATCAGATCCTTCAGGGTCTTGCTTGCCTTGAAAGCAGGCTGCTTGGAAGCAGGGATCTCGATGGCTTCCTTGGTGCGGGGATTGTGGCCGGTGCGGGCTTCACGCTTCTTGACATCGAAAATGCCAAAGCCGGAAACCTGGACCTTATCGCCCTCTGCCATAGCATTGGCAATGGTCTCAAAGGTAGCAGCTACAACGCGGTCAGCGTCCTTCTTGGTCAGGCCGGTCTTCTCAGCGACAGCGGCAATGAGTTCAGTCTTATTCATAGTAAAATACCTCTCTTTTATTTTTGGTGAGTTGCTATCACCAAATTACCACATTTTTGTCTAAAATGCAAGGGTTTTTTTAATTTAACCGAAGGATTTTGGCAATTTTATCCCCTTTTGGCAGGAGCGCGCAGTCTTCTTTTGTAATTGTACGGGTTAGAATTACCATTACCAGATACACAGCCACACCTACGCAGACCGGTCCGCCGCAGAGGATAACACGACTTGTGATGTGCAAAGCATCCCGCAGCAGCCACAGCGCGCCATAGACCGCCACGCCCATTGCAGCCGTGGGCAGGAAGGGTCGCAGCAGGTTTTGCAGCAGCTTCGGCTTTTGCGGCACACACCGACGGATGGATACCAGGTTCATAAGAGCGATGGAGGTATAGCAAAGGACCGTACCGATGGGAACGCCCAAAATGCCGATATTGGGGTTTCCCGCAAGGAACCATACGGCGATCAGCTTCACAATGCCGCACAGCAGCATATTGACCACCGGCACATGGGCATAGCCGTGGGACTGGAGCACCGCATTGGTGTACTGGATCACGGTATAGGCAAAAATACAAAGCCCCAGAAGTCCCATCAGCTGACCGGCAAGGGTCAGCTTCAGTCCCGTGTAGCCGCCGAGCAGCGCCATCACCGGCTCCGCAAGGATCACAAGACCTGCCGCGCAGGGCATAGAGATCAGTCCCGTGATCCGGGCAGCGGATTCTTCGGTGGCTCTTACCTGCCCATCCTGACGAAGGGTCAGATACTCCGTAATGGCCGGGATCACGCTGGTACCGATGGGGATAATGAAGGCGCAGGGCATATTGAAAATGGTCTGGGCGAAATTATAGATGCCCTTTAAGTTGACTGCCACCTGGGAGCTGATCTGTTGAGCGGTCAAATTAGGCGTTGCCTCCGTCACCTGCTGGCGCAGCAGATCGATCAGCGGACCCGTATAGCGATTGGTATCCAGCAAATCCACGATCCGGTCCATATACAGTCCCGTCTCCACCACCGTCAGCAGCTGCAAGCCTGCAGATCCGATGGTGATGGGAACAGCAACTTTCAGGAGTTCCTTCGCAGTCCTGCCGAAGCTTTTGGGTGTTTCGCCGCTCTCAGGCAGCACTTTATATGCCTTTTGGAGCTTAGTGACAAGATAGGCCGCCGATACCGCGCAGCTGACCGTCACGCCCAAGATGGCGCCGGCTGCCGCAAGGTGGACCTTCGCGGTGATCTGCATAATACAAAACGCCAGTGCCAAGCCCACGATCAGCTTGACAACTGCCTCCAGCATCTGGGAGCGGGAGGTAGGACGCATATTGCCCTGTCCCTGGAAAAAGCCCCGGCTGGGAGACATAATGCCCATAAACAGCGCGCAGGGCGCAAGGCAGAGAATTGCCGCCCAGGCATCCGGCTGCTCCATCACATTTGCCAGCCAATGGCAGCCCAGCACCATAACTAAGGTACTGAAAATACCGAGGCACAAAAACACTGTCCGGGAAACTTGATAGATCTTGCGGACCTGATTGTAGTGTCCCAAGGAATTTGCCTCGCTGATAAGCCGGCTGGTGGCAATGGGCAGACCTGCCGTGGAGATCATCAGTAGCACGGAGTAAATATCGTAGGCTGTAGTAAAGTAGCCGTAGCCCTGATCGCCGATAATGCCCTTTAAGGGGATCTTATACAGCGCGCCGATGACCTTTACCACCGCCACCGCAATGGCAAGTAGCGCCGCGCCGTGGAGGAAGCTTTGCTTATTGTTATTCTTTTCCATTTTTGTCCCCCTTTATTCCGATTCCCGGAATAGTGTGGGAATGGCGTACTCGGTGAGGGTCTGCACAACGCCGGGAAGGTCAATAGTTGGGAATTGACCGTTCTGATAAAGGACTTTCCCTCTTACCATCGTCAGCGCCACATCGCCGCCCTTGGCGGAAAAGACAAGGGAAGAAAGCACATTGTGGCAAGGCATCAGGTGGGGCGCGGAGTAATCTACGAGCACGATGTCCGCATCCATTCCCTCCTTCAGCATACCGGTGTTTTCAGCCCGGCCTTGCGCTCTTGCGCCGCAGACCGTTGCCATCATCAGCACCGCAGGAGCCGGCATTACGGAAGCATCTCCCCCGGCAACCCGGGCAGCCATTGCGGTCTGCCGCATCACTTCGAACATATCTAAATTACCGCACTCCACCGCGCCGCCTGTACCCAGCGCCACATTCATTCCCGCCTTGACACAGTCGGCAATGGGTGTGGTTTTCTGACCCATTTTGCCGTGCGCAACGGGGGTTGCCACAGCGGAAACACCCTTTTTGCCCAAAAGCTTTCGGTCTGCTTCACTCATCGCCACGCAGCCGGCTGCTGTTGCAGGAACGGTAAATAGCCGGTGCGCAGACAAAAGCTCTGCCTGTGAAAGGCCGGTGCGCTCTAAGCAGGATTCCCCTTCCTCCTCGGTTTCAGCAAGGTGAAGCTGCATCCGCAGTCCCGTATCCAGCGCATAGGCGCCCAGCGCCTCCCACAGCTTATAATTGCTTGTATATTCGCTGTGGATGCCGCAGTCCACCATGATTCTACCGTCGTCGTAGCCGTGCCAGTTTTCTACTACCCGGCAGATTTCCTGACATTGCTCGTCAGTTTCAAAGTCAAATTCTTCGTTTTCATCGATAAAGCGGTTAGCAGAAAGCGCAACATTCGCCTTAATACCCGCTTCCGCGGCCGCCTCCGCAGTTGCATTCGGGAAATAATAAAGGTCAGATACAGAGGTGACGCCAAAGCGCAAACACTCCGCAATGCCCAGCAGCGCGGATGCCTTTGCTGCCCTGCTGTCCATCTTGGCTTCCTTTTGGAGCAGCTGGGTCAGCATCTCCCGATTGTCTGCATCGTCCAGATAGCTTCGCAGGGCGGTGGTCGCCAAATGGGTATGGGCGTTTACAAGTCCGGGGGTGGCTACCATACCGGTGCCGTCAATAATCTTCTCCGGAGTCTCCTCCGGGGCAGATGCGCCTATGTAGGTGATTCTACCGTGAGCAATGCCGATGAAGCTGCCAAAGAGCACCTCCATCTTTTCGTTCATTGTCACGACCGTTACATTGGAGATCAGCGTATCCACTCAAACACTTCCTTTCATCAAGGCAAACAGTTCTTCCTTTTGTCGAAGTACATCGTCTAACTGTTCGATATACTGCTCCGGGAATTTGGGGTTATGAAAGCGCTGCAGGGCGCCGCCCGGCAAATTCACCTTATTCATACCACCGCCACCCAAGGAGAGGATGGGGTGCAATTCTTCCATCATATAGATATTATACAGGCAGTCCTGTCCATTTTTACTCCAGCCTACATTTTCAAAGCTGCCGGACATATATTTCTGCCGGTAGAGATAGTAGGGCTTATAGGAAAGACCGGAAAGGGTCTGACCTGCATAGGTAACCATTTGGGAGACCGTCTCGTAATTGGGAAGCGCCACCCGCTTTTCAAAGAGATCTGCGCCCTTTTTCAGCGCTAAGGTATGGACTGTAATATTGGCAGGACTTAATGCCGCCACCCGGTCAAGGGAACGGCAGAAGCCATCGTAGCTATCCTCCGGAAGTCCTGCAATCAGATCCATATTGATGGCCGTAAAACCCGCATCCACCGCCATACGGTACGCCTTTTCCACATCAGCGGCCGTATGAGGTCTGCCGCAGGCGCGAAGGACGTGATCCTCCATAGTCTGGGGATTGATGCTGATGCGGTCTGCGCCGCAGCGGTAGATCGTGCGAAGCTTTTCCTCGTCCAAGGTGTCCGGTCGTCCGCCCTCTACCGTAAATTCTATGCACCGGCGCAGGTCCAAATTGTCGGAAATTCCCCGCAGCAATCGCTCCATTTGAGCAGCCGACAGCGTAGTGGGCGTACCACCGCCGATATAGACGGTGCGAACGGTATGACCCGAATCCGCAAGCAGCCTTCCCGTGTGGGTAAGCTCCGTCAGCAGTGCCTCCAGATAGGTATCTAAAAGAGACTTACTTTTTCCTACTGTACGGCTGACAAAACTGCAATAGGTGCATCTTGTGGGGCAAAACGGGATGCCCACATAAAGGGACACATCCTTATCTCCCATCTTTTCCACAGCTGCTACCGTGGAAAGGGAGCAATCAAGCGCCAGCTTCCGCCGAACATAGCTTACATAGTAGGTGTCTCGCAGAAGGCGGTCTGCGCTTTTGGGTGTGCCGCCCTCCAGCAGGTGCTTTGTAGTGATCTTCGTGGGGCGAACACCGGAAAGTGCGCCCCAGGCAGGTGCATCCGGCAAATGAGGCAGTGCCGCAGCATAAAAGCTTTGCTGGAGTACCCGGCGGCGCATACGGACATCTTCCATTTCTGTCCGCAGCTTCTTCACTGCCCGGGTCTTTTTCTCCCCGATGCAGATCTCTGTCACAGCCGTCAGCCATTTCTCCCCCCTATGCAGACGGGAGACAGCGTTTCCCTCCGTCACACTGGGAAACAGCGCCATTTGCAGCTGAGAAACTGCATATTCCTCTGTATGGCCAATCAGCTCTAATTTCATAATTTCCTCACATCTGCAATGTCATTCCGAGCCAGTTCGCAAACTGGCGTGGGAATCTATAGAACAGGCTTACATTTTAAGATTGCCACACCAGTGACCTCTGTCACTGGTTCGCAATGACAATTAATGCTGTGGCAATCCCCGCATATAGGGGTTATTTTCTCTCTCAAAGGAAAGGGTGGTATCCTCTCCGTGACCGGGAAAGACCTGGTAGTCACCGGGAAGCTCCCTGAGCCTTTTCAGGGATGCCGCCATTTCCTTTGGGTCGCTGCCGGGGAAATCCGTTCTGCCGCAGCTCCCCGCAAAAAGTGTGTCACCGGAAAAGAGCATACCCTCGCAAATAAGGCACACGGAGCCGGGGGTGTGTCCCGGGGTAGGAATGACCCGGAAAGTAAGTCCGGCAACGCAGATACTTTCTGCATAGCCGTCGGTGCTGTACAGCGGTCCGGCAGTCATAAAAACAGGCAGCTTCTTTTCTGCCGGATGAAGATAGACGGGACAGCCGGTTTTCTCTGCGATTTTCCGCACAGCGCCCACATGGTCAAAATGCCCGTGGGTCAGTAGGATCGCAGAGACATTCTTCCCCTGCTTTTCTGTCATTTCCAGTATTTCCTTATGGGCAGAGCCGGGGTCGATGAGAACACAGTCCTCTCTCCCCGCCTGCCAAAGCATATAGCAGTTGGTCTGGTAAGACCCTACCGGTATTACAAGCATTTCCATACGATCACTTCCTGCGTGGTGTATCTAACAGTACATCTGTATCCAAAATCAAGGTCACCGGGCCATCGTTGACGGAGGCGACTTTCATATCCGCACCAAAGACGCCGTGCTGGGGTTCATAACCCAAGTCGGCACAGTCGGAGAGGAATTTTTCATACAGACGATTTCCCAATTCCGGTCCTGCAGCCTCCGTAAAGCTGGGGCGGCGACCCTTGCGGCAATTGCCGTAGAGGGTAAACTGGCTGACCACCAGCACCTGACCGCCCACATCGGAAAGGCCCAAATTCATCTTCCCGTTTTCATCCTCAAAAATCCGAAGAGACAAGGCTTTTTCTGCCAAATACCGGCATTTTACCTCGTTATCCTCAGGGCCAACACCCAAAAGAATGAGAAAGCCCTTGCCGATTTCGCCTACCACGCTTCCGTCAATAGTGACGGAGGCGGAGCTTACTCTTGTCAGTATAGCACGCATTGTATACCTCTCAATTCTGACCCCGACGGGCGCCAACCACATCCGGGATATTCAGCAGCTTATTGCGGATGGCTTCCAGCTCTGTCACATTCTTGACCTCAAAACGGACAGTAAACACACTGTGCCCACCGGGCAAGTCCTTGCCGTTTAGCTCCTTGACACGGACACGGGCGGTAGTCATTGTAGTCGCCACATCCAAAAGAAGACCGTCTCTTGTGATACAGTCCAGCTCCAGGGTGGTATCAAAAGGCTGCTCCTCCTGATTTGCCCAACGGACACGGACCCAGCGGGCAGCGATTTCCGGGTTGTCCCGATTGGCCGTATTGGGGCAGTCTGCCCGGTGGACAGACACACCAAAGCCACGGGTAATAAAGCCGATAATGGCATCTCCCGGTACCGGGGTACAGCATTTGGAGAACTTGATCATACAGGAATCGATATCCTCCACAATAACGCCGTTTGCGCTGTGACGGCTGTGCTTGGCGTTTTCGCTCTCAGGTGTGATCCGCAGCGGGCCTGTACGCTCCGGCTGGGGCTTAGAGGCCTTATTGATATCATCGCGAATACGACCAACTGCCTTGGTGGCAGTCAGTCCGCCGTAGCCGATAGCGGCATACATATCGTCCCAAGAATCAAATGCCAGCTTTTTCAGCAGCTGGGGCGCCAGGTCTGGATCATTGAGGGCGGAAAGGGGCAGCAGCAGACGGCGCATTTCTCCTTCAAAGCTGCTGCGTCCGTGGGCGATATTTTCCTCCCGCTTTTCTTTCTTAAACCACTGCTTGATCTTGGTCCGCGCCTGATTGGACTGGCAGATATTCAGCCAGTCACGGCTGGGACCCTTGGCGGTTTTGGAGGTGATGATCTCCACGATATCGCCGTTTTTCAGCGGTGTATCGATGTTGCAGATACGGTTATTGACCTTTGCACCTACCATAGAATTACCCACGCCGGAGTGGATAAAGTAGGCAAAGTCAATAGGCGTAGAGCCGGCAGGCAGAGATACGATCTTGCCCTTTGGGGTAAAGACAAAGACCTCGTCGTCAAACATATCGATCTTGAAGGAATTGACATAGTCCTCCGCATCCGTATCCTGCTGACTCTCCAAGAGTCTCCGGATCCACTCGAAGTCCTTTTCGTCTCCCCCGCCCTGCTTATATTTCCAGTGGGCAGCAACACCGTACTCCGCTGTCTCGTGCATTTCCCAGGTACGGATCTGTACCTCAAAGGGAATGCCCTGCACACCGATAACGGTGGTGTGCAGACTTTGGTACATATTAGGCTTGGGTGTAGAAATATAGTCCTTAAAACGACCGGGCACCAGGTTGAAAAGGTCGTGGATATGACCCAGTACATTATAGCAGTCCGGAATGGAGTCCACCACCACACGGAAGGCATAGATATCATACAGCTCGTCTATGGTCTTATCCTGGGCGTTCATCTTCCGGTAGATGGAGTATACATGCTTAATACGACCATAGGTAGAGTTATGGATCCCCACCTCCGCAAGACGGAGCCGGATCTTCTCCTGAATAGCCCGCATAAAAGCTTCATCTTTTTCCTTATGGGCGCGCAAATGGTCCATAATTTCCTGATAAGCAGTGGGATCAATATACCGAAGGGCAATGTCCTCCAGCTCCCATTTGATCTTCTGCATACCAAGACGGTACGCAAGAGGTGCGTAAATGTCCATGGTTTCCCGGCATTTAATAAGCTGCTTTGCCGGGGTCTGATACTGCATCGTACGCATATTGTGGAGCCGGTCAGAGATTTTGATCAGCACCACCCGGATGTCCTTGGACATTGCCATAAACATCTTGCGCAGATTCTCCATCTGTTCCTGCTCGCTGCTGGTAAAATTGGCGCGGGTCAGCTTGGTAACACCCTCCACCAGCTCTGCGCAGGTACGGCCAAAGAGCTTCGCGATCTCGTCAAAGGATGCATCTGTATCCTCAATGCAATCGTGAAGCAGGGCGCCCAAAATTGCTTCCTCATCCAGCCCCAGCTCCGCCACGATCTCCGCAACGGCCAGAGGGTGGATCACATAAGGAGAGCCATCCTTACGCTTTTGGTCTTTATGCTTTTCGCGGGCATATTCCACCGCCCGGTCAATGCGGTCCATATCCGCCGCCGGCATATGCCGGGAAATGGCAGAGCAAAGAGACGCATAATGATTTTCAAAGGTTTCCACGGTATGTTTCAACTCTCTTTCGCGCGCAGCAGACGCTGCATCGTGGGACTTAAATTGAGATCTGTCTTTTCCGCATCGGTTCGGGCGCGGAGAAGGATGTACTTATGCTGCTTTTTTCGGGTCAGTAAGCCTACATCTGCAAAAATATCCAAGGTCACCAGCAGCTTTGCAAGGCTCAGGGGCTTCCCGGACCAACGGACGATTTTCCGGCAAAGGCTCATAGGGGTTTCCTTGATTACACCCCCCTGGGCGGCAAGATAGCGCCAGATGACACCTTGGGTCTCTCTCTCCGGCTGCAGCTGTCGGGCAGCTTCAGCACAAAGCGTACCGTTACACAATGCCCGATAATGGGCAGTATCCGGGCAGCACTCCGCCTTGCAGCTGGGTCGGATATCCACCACATTCATCTGCACAGAGCGCTCACCCCGGTATTCGTTGATCTGGGCAGTAAAAGCAACATCCACCCGATCCCCGGGACAAACACAAGCCGTCTCCGGGGTCATAGAAAAATAAATCCCCTGGAAGCTGTGTCTGCCGCCGCGCAGACGAAGACGCATATGCTTCCCGCTGCCCACCTGACTAATACGTTCCACCTCTAAGTCTTCCATCACAAACAGCGGTCTGGGACAGCCGGAACCGCAGGGCTCCAGCGCCCGCAAATCATCAATATTGGGAATGGTCAAAATTTCCGGAGGGATCACACAGTCGCAGCTCAGGGCCGTAGCCTCCCCCATTTCCGCATAATACTTTTCTGCCGCCTGACACAGTGCGGCGCGGAACGGACCGATCTGATCCCGGCGGATGGTAAAGCCGGCTGCCAGCTCGTGACCGCCATAGCTTTCCAAAAGCCGGGCATTTTCCTTCAGGGCAGCAAACAGATTAAAGCCGCCGTAGCTTCGGGAGCTGGCTTTTCCGTGCTCTCCGTCCAGGCAGATGAGCACCGCAGGACAGCAGCACTCCTCCGCGATCCGGCTGGCAACGATGCCAACCACACCCTGATGCCAGGTATCGTCAGCCAGCACAATGGCCTCCGGCAGCTTTTCCTCCGGAAGCATTTCGATGGCCTGCTCATAAATGGTCGTCTCTACCGTTTGGCGCTGGCGGTTCAGCTCGCAAAGACTTTCCGCCAGAGACCGGGCTTCCAACGGATCCTTTGTAAGGAACAGCTCCACCGCCAAATGGATCTGGCCCATCCGGCCAGCCGCATTGATGCGGGGTGCCAATATATAACCTACAGAAGAAGCGTTCAGGTCCTTGCCGTTGCAATTACAGACCTTCATCAGAGCAGCCACACCAACGCGGGGGGACGTTTGCATTTGTGTAAGGCCCTCCGTTACAAAGCGACGGTTTTCGCCCTGCAGGAGCATCACATCTGCCACAGTGCCCAGACAGACTAAGTCACCGTAGCGCTGCAGCACCTGCTGTTGATTGCCGCAGAGGGCAGCCGCCAGCTTAAAGGCCACGCCCACACCGGATAGGTTTTTATGGGGATAGCCGCCGTCCGGGCGGTGGGGGTCGATGACCGCCACCGCCTCAGGCAGGATCTCTTTACATTCGTGGTGGTCGGTGATGATCAGGTCGATCCCCTTCTCTCTGCAGAGAGCCGCCTCCTCCACAGCGGTGATACCGCAGTCTACTGTCACAATCAGCTCCACGCCATGCTCCGCCAACTGATGGATCGCAATGGCATTGAGGCCATAGCCCTCCTCCAACCGGGCAGGGATATAGGGTACGCAATCCGCTCCTTGCTCCCGGAAAAAATCTGTTAGCAGGCAGGTGGCAGTAATGCCATCCACATCATAGTCGCCAAAGACTGCGATCCGTTGTTTTTTTTGCAGTGCAACACGAAGACGCTCTACCGCAGGCACCATATCCGTAAGCAGAAAGGGGTCTGGCAAAAAATCACCGCAGCCCAAATACTGCCGCGCATGCTTTTCGTCGGCAACACCCCGGGAAGACAGCACCATTGCTGTCAAGGGACCGTAGCCGGCGCGCACCAGTGTGTTTACATTTTCTGCCTCTATCTTCGCCACATTCCAGATTCCGTATTTCAAAGCATAACACATCCATTATATCATTTTCTTTGTATTATAACAAAAATGTCAGCAATGCACAATAGGATTCTACATTTTTTCCCCACGGAAAATCTGTAAAATTGCCGCCGCAGTCATAGGCGCAAGGACAAGCCCCCAAAAGCCCCAGAAGCGATAACCGGTGTAGATGGCAAACAAGGTCAGCAGCGGATCCATTCCCAAGCTTTTCCCCAACAGCTTCGGCTCCAATACTGCTCTTGCTCCGGCAGACAGACCGTAAAGGATAAGATAGAAAATTGCCTTACCGCCCTCCCCCTGCAGCATACGCACAAGTGCGCAGGGCACCAGCACAGTCCCCGTCCCCAAAAGAGGTACCGCATCCACAATTGCCACCAACACCGCCCAGGCGGGAGCATAGGGGATTTTCATAAGGAGAAAGCCTGCCGTTACGATGCCGTAGGTCACCATGCACAAAAGAAGCTGCGCCTTCAGCCAGCCCCAAAGGGCACCGCGCATTTTTGCCATTGCCGGAAAATAGGTCTTTTTCCACTTCTCGGGAATATGCCGGGACGCCAGCTGCCGCAGCTGCGGCAGTCTTGCCGAGATCATAAAACCGGACAAGATCCCGGTGCCGAGCATCAGCGCACTGTCCGGCACCGCCAGCAGTACCGTCCCCAAGGCCTTCGGCACGCGGTCTGCCACCGTGTCCATCACAGCCGTTCCGTCACTGAAAAACCGCTGCACCAACCCGCAAAGCAGCGGACGCACCCCCTCAGGGGCAGCAGCTGCTGCCTGTAACAGCTGGTGTTCGGCCATACTGATGCCATCACGGGCAGTCTGCTGCAGATCCGGGAGCGCATTCATAAGTGCGCCCAGCTCCCGCACCACTGCTGCACCCAAAACAGACAAAATGGCGCACAGCGACAACAGCACACTGCCTACACCAAGCCCAGCAGCTATCCCCCGCGGCAGACTGCCTTTTTGCACACAAAGGGCAGTTACCGGCTCTGCCGTCAACGCCAACAGCAGTCCCAAAAGGAACGGCAGCGCCACCGGCAGCACATATCGCACACCTACCAAAAGGATACCGAAGCCTAACAGCACCCAAAGGAGCATTTTCCCATAATCTTTTGGCATATTCATCCCTTTCTTTCCATAATGGCTCTTGCATTTTATAAAATATATGCTACAATAGCTGTAATCCAGACAGAGAAAACTGTCGTTTATACGGAGACAGGAGGCCCAATTATGGCAAGCACCCCCAAATATTACATTGTTGAAGCATCCGCCCTGCCGGAGATCTTTCTGAAGGTAGCAGAAGCAAAGCACTTATTGACCACCGGTCAGGCCGCCACTGTCAATGATGCCGCCAAAATGACCGGCATCAGCCGCAGTGCCTTTTATAAATACCGGGATTCCCTTCTTCCCTTCCAGAATATGACTTCCGGGCGGATCATTACCTTCCAGCTGTTGCTCCACGACAGACCCGGTACGTTGCAGAGTCTTTTGAGTATTTTCACAGAACACAACAGCAACATTATCACCATCAACTCCATTGTACCTACCGACGGTTGCGCCGTTGTGACCATTTCCGCTGAAACGATCCATATCGATACAAATCTGGAAGATTTGTTGCAAACCCTGCGGGATACCCCCGGTGTCATCAAAGCAGAAATTCTGGCGGGCTAAGTACATATAAACGGGCGTATATGCAAAATACGCCCGTTTTTGCACATTCCCATCCTTTTCTCATAAAATGGCACAGAGGTGATTTCGATGCGCATCGTACAAAAATACGGCGGTTCTTCTCTCGCCGATGGGGAGCGACTTCGTGCTGCCGCCCAGCGGGTCAGTCAGCTTGCCCGGCAGGGTGTGCAGGTCATCGTGGTGGTGTCTGCTCAGGGAGATACGACCGACGAGCTGATTGAGAGGGCCCGCCTCATAAATCCCCGTGGCGCTGCCCGAGAAATGGACGCTTATCTTGCTGCCGGAGAGCAGTTCTCCGCATCCCTTATGGCTATGGCACTGGGCGCTATGGGTGTGAGTGCCGTCAGTCTGTGTGGCTGGCAGGCAGGGATCCTGACCGATGATGTTTATGGCAATGCCCGCATCCTGGGTCTCAGCAACGACCGCATTATGAAGGAATTGGAAAACGACAATGTGGTCGTGGTGGCAGGCTTTCAGGGTATCAGCCAAAGGGGGGATATTACAACCCTCGGTCGCGGCGGGTCAGACACCACTGCCGTGGCGCTGGCTGCCTTTTTGAAAGCAGACCTTTGTCAGATCTTCACGGATGTAGACGGCATTTATGACCGAGACCCCCGCATCTATCCCGATGCCCAGCGGTTTTCCGAGATCAGCTACGAAAAAATGCTCCGTCTTATCCAAAACGGTGCCCAGGTCCTTCACGACCGCAGCGTAGAGCTTGCTCGGGCATATGACCTGAAAATCGAGGTCCTATCCTCCCTGACCGGCGCACCGGGCACCATTGTAGGTTAGCCAAAAGGACAAATTCTTATACGGCAATAAATATCCGGGCCTTTCGGCCCGGTACAACAAAAGGAGCAGGTAAATGAAACTGACATAGCTTGGACAGGTTGGTCTGCTGATCGAAACCGCGCAGATCTCCATAATGATCGACCCTATCTTTTAGATACCCTCCACGAGCAACACGGTGAAGCTCTTGCCCGGATCGTCCCGCCGACGGAAAAGTACATAAATATGCATCCCGATATGGTGCTAATAACCCACGATCACGGTGACCATATGGACCTTCCCTCTCTCCGTCGCATTTTGGACACCGACAAGCAGGTGCAGGTCCTTGCTGCCGCCAATGCTTGGGCAAGGATCCGTTTTGAAATTGGAAAGGGACATAACTACATTGCCGCCTACCGGGGTGTGGAATGGACCTACAAAGATGTGCATATCCGCACCGTGCCTGCCGTCCACTCGGACACCACCGCTGTAGGCTTTGTCATCCACGCAGAGGGCAAGACCTTGTACATCACCGGTGACACACTATACGACGAGGCAGTTATCGCTTCCATTGGTGAGCCGGTGGACATTCTGTACACAGTAATGAACGGATTGGGCAACAATATGAACGCCACTAACGCTGCCCGCTTTGCCGCAAAGCTGCAGCCCAAAGTAGCCGTTCCCGTCCATTGGGGTCTTTTCGAAAAATTCTCCGCGCCACCGGAATTATTCCTCTGAGAGGCAGAGAGGCTGGGCTTCCGGGCAGTTAAGACCGCCATCCATCAGGAAATAACTGACACAGAGCTTTTA
Organism: Oscillospiraceae bacterium; assembly: GCA_015067785.1. Taxonomy (GTDB): domain Bacteria; phylum Bacillota; class Clostridia; order Oscillospirales; family Oscillospiraceae; genus Faecousia. The sequence continues at coordinate 39,468 of SVLR01000006.1, read as the reverse complement.
GGCTAAAAATATCCACCAACCGATCGGCGTATCCGTCACAGGGATGACCAAATACCCAGTGATACCGCTTCGGTTGGTGGATGCTTTTATTTATCTACGAATATTTCGGCAAAAATGCTGTTTTCCAAGAACAGCACATTGAGGTCTGCGTAGCCCTGAATGCCGGGAACCCGACCCTTGGCGGTGTATTGCCACAGATCCACACGGAATGGCGTGCTTAAATAATTCCGGTAATCGGCGTACCAAATACCGTAGGCTGCCAGCTCCTCAACATAGATCTTGTACTTCACAAGATAGTCGGCAGTATAGAACATCGGCGTGTAGCCGGCATTTTTTATGGTCTCACAAAATGCCTTGACGCTGTCGGTAGCATTGCGGCGGGACACATTCTCCACTCGGGACGAGCCGCTGGTATACTCCCAGTCGCAGACCAGAGGCAGGTCTACATCCCAGCCCTTTACGATCTCCAGCAGGTAATTGGCCTCTTCACGGGCTTCCTTTGCCGTCCGTGCCTGCGAGTAGAAATAGAAGCCCACCTTCAGTCCGGCTGCCTTTGCGCCGTGGTAGTTCTTTTCTACATACTTATCTTTATTGAGCGTTCCTGACCAAGCTGTGCTACGGAAACCCGCCCGGATCATCACATAATCCACACCTGCCGCCTTCAGCTTCTGGAAATCCACATCCTCCTGCCAGCTGGAAATGTCCACGCCAATGGCGGTTTTTTCCGTCTTGCAAGAAATAAACTGGCCGTTTTTTACAAAATCGTCCCACTTGAAGGGATTGGGCTTCAGTGCAGACGGCTCTGTAGGCGCCGGTGGCTCAGTGGGCACTTCCGTGGGTGGCTCAGTGGGCGCTTCCGTAGGTGGCTCAGTTGGGGGCTCCGTAGGGGGCAGACTGTCTCCGATATGGACATAGGAAAGGCAGATCCAACCTTTTTCGGTTCTGCCCCAAGAAACACCGCTAACCGTTTTCTCTTCCAAAAGGAAGACTTTCGTGCCGTACGTATAAGCGCCTATGCTTTGACTGGAGGAGCTGGCGCTCTTGCGGATATTCAGCTTTGCTACTGTGACAAAGGCCTGCTTGGGAGGCTCTGTGACAGGCGGCTCCGTAGGTGGAGGCGGCTCGGTGGGCGGAATGCTGTCACCGATATGTACATAGGAGAGACAAACCCATCCCTTATCCGTTCTGCCCCAAGAGACACCGTCCACACTGGTCTCCTCCAAAATAGAGATCTCCGTACCGTAGTTATAGGCATCTATGCTCATGCTGGAGGTGCTGGCTTGCTTGCGGACATTGAGCTTCGCAGTAACCACAAAGGCCCGTTTAGGTGGCTCAGTCGGCTCCGGCTCGGTGGGTTTCGGTTCCGCAGATCCGTCGGTAGGCGCTGCGGTAGGTTGCTCCGTAGGACCATCTGTCGGATCCAGCATTTGGGGTGGCTGGGTGGGCGCAGGGTCTTCTCCCTTGCCCGGCAGGAAGATGAGCAGCAGCGCCACCAAAAGAACTGCCGCGCCGATTGCAGAAGCATAGAGATATGGCTTTTTGAAAGTCAATTTCATCGTGTGTTTCTTCTCCTGTATTTTTGCATTACCGGATGATTATACCACAGATACCCGCCCAAAGCAATCCCTTTGTTTTCGACGAAAAAAGACCGCCGACGCACCGGTCAGCGGTCTTCTTGATTTTCTTACTTGATCACCTTCAGGAAGGACAAAACGGAAAGAACGATACCTACGGTGGTGTAGATACCGACGACCGTGCCCAACACCCAAGCAACAATGCCACCTAGCAGAGGGATGATGCCCAGCACTGCACAAACAACGCCGCACAGAACATCCACCACGATGTAGATCAGGATGGAAATTACCAATGCCTTCACATCTTCCAGTCCAAAGGATTTCGGAAAATACTTCTTGACCATATCCATTACAAGCTACCTCCATTCAAAATTGCTTTCGCTGTACCTATTATGCATAAAAAGGCGAAAAAAGTCAAGAAAAAGCTACTATAAAATAACAGTCCTTTTTTGCTCCCTTACGCCAAAATTTCTCTCAGCTTATCAAGGAAGGATTCTTCTCCCCAGGTATTCAGCTTAAAGAACATCGCCTGACTGCCGCCGGAGGTGATAGCAGAGATCTTTATAGGGTCACTGCCGTTTTGAAAGACGGTCACATTCAGACTGACACGGTTGGAGCCCATATAGCTGTAGCGCTCAAAGACACGGACACTGCATCGGGCATCACCGCTGCAAAAATCGCTGCTGTCCTCCAAAGACGCAGTGACACTGCCGTTCAGAATACCGTTTTCAATTTTCGAAAGTACTTGCCGAAAATCGTCACGAATCGTCGTTTCATATTTTGCCATAACAGATCCCTCCTGTTATTCTATGGTAGGGAACAGATTTATCCGTTCCGCCGATTGGAAATGCACAAATGCATTCCCTAAAATACTATTTCTTCTTTTCCATTTTAATGAGGAAGAAAGGATAGACCAGCAGCAAAACAATGGCGGCAGCAAGGAAGATATTGGCGTTAGGAACAAAAGAGGAGGTGCCGTCGTTGTTTGTGATGACCTCGGCATTTTCCAGTACTTTCTTACCGATGGCAGGGCCAACGATGCCGGGCACAAAGACCTGCGAGAAGATCCGCACACCCTGCAGTCTGCCGGACTTGCCAACCGGGGTATAGTCGCGGATCACTGCCCCAAACACCGCCATACCTGCAAGGTAGCCACTCATCATAAACAGGGAGCCGATAAAGACCGGAACGGTAGTTCTTGTCAGATAAAGCACGATAAAACCAAAAAGCAATGCAGAGATCGCCAGAAGACCTGAAAAACGGAAGCCCTTCTTATCATATACTCTCCCCCAAAAAGCAGTGACTACGGAGGCAATGATAATAGCAGGCGCCATAATGAGTACATAGTCCGTCATCTGCAGCGATACCTCATAGTAAATGATGAGGTAGGGCATATAAATTTGGATGGCAATATTAAAGAGAATATAGCCGATCATTGCCAAGTACAGCTTCTTATTTTCTCCGATGGTCTTGGGGCGGAAGCCGTAGAGGATACCCCCTAAGTAGGAGTCCTTCACCGGCTGGATATTCGGCTCTTTAATGAGGAAGAAGCCCAAAATGCCCACAACGGTCACCAGCGTACCGATCACCGCAAAGATAATGCTCCAGCTGGAGGACTGCTCCAGATCAAAGAACATAAAGCCGCCAAAGACAACTAAGATGCTAACCAGCGGCATCATTGCATTGATTCCTTCTGCCGCGCCACGGTTACTGTCATCGGTAGAATCGGTAAGCCAAGCGTTAAAGGCAGCATCATTGGCAGTAGAGCCAAAGAAAGTCATCACGCAGTCTAAAATAATAGTCAGACTCACGCCTACCGTCGCGGCAGAAACGGTCATACCCAGGGTCTTGCTGATAATGTCCTCCCGCAGGAAAATGAAACTAAAAATAGAAATACCCCACATCAGGTAGCCACCGCAGATAAAGAGCTTCCGCTTGCCGAGCTTATCGGACAGCGGTCCCATCAGAACAGTCGTGAGCGTAGCGGTGATGGCGGATGCCGTCACCATATTCGAGATATCTGCCGCAGAAGCGTTAAACATCTTATAAATAAAGACATTGAAATACATATTTTCAACGACCCACGCAATTTGACCCATCAAACTAAAAATGGTCAGGCACAGCCAAAAACGACGGCTCAGTTTTGTTTTCATAGAAACCCTTCCTTCTTCATTCAGTATATTCTGCCTTGGGGCCGATCTGCAGCTCGTCGGCATACTGCTTCATAGCTTCAATACAGATTTCTGCCACAGTGCGAACTTCCAACCCCAGCATTTCGCATCCCTTTGTAATGATGGCACGGTCACACTTGGCGGCAAATTTCTTGTCCTTAAACTTTTTCATAAAGCTGGAAACTTCCATATCCGTAATGCCCATAGGCCGCATCCGGGCAGCTGCCTGAATGATACCGGTCAGCTCGTCTACGGTATAAAGAGATTTTTCCAGCGCCGTAAAGGGCTCTACATTGTTGCAGTGACCGAAGCCGTGGGCAAGGATGGCGCACACCTCCTCCTGTGTCAGTCCAGCAGCAAGCAGCGGTCCTTCCGTATGCTGCAAATGTTCTTCCGGGTGCTGCTCGTAGTCATAGTCGTGAAGATATCCGATGGCCATCCAGTGCGCCTTATCCTCACCAAAGTGCTCGGCAAGACCGCCCATAGCAACGGAAACATTTTTCGCATGGAGAAACAGATGCTCCTCGGTAGTGGTGGTTGCCAGTAATTCTTTTGCCCGTTCCAATGTCAGCATAATTCTCTCTCCTTATAGTTTTTTGGCATTTGGAATTAGTATAACATATGCATTTCTGTATTGCAACTTTTCCATAGTCAAAAGCAACGGCTGAATTACAGCCGTTTCTCGTTGTTCAGAAGATATATTCATCCAAGGTGCGGAAGCTGTAGCCTTGGGCATGGGCTTCGTCGATGATCCTGCCAAGTCCCTCCGCGTTGTCTCGGGAGATGGCGTGGAGCAGCAGCACCGCGCCGGGATGGAATCGTTTGGTCACTGTGGCCACCGCGTGGTCTGCGCCCTTTTGATTCTCAGTATCCCAGTCATCATAGGCAAAAGACCAAAATACGGACTTATAACCAAGAGAGGTCACCAGCTCCAAAGCACAGACAGAGCTCTCTCCCTCCGGAAAGCGGAAATAAGGACTTGCATAACCGAAGTTATCACGCAGATGGGCATCCAGCCTTCCGATCTCCCGCGCCATCTGTTCCCGGGTAAGCCTCGGGAATTTGGGATGGGTGGAGCTGTGGTTGCCTACGATATGTCCCTCGTCGATCATCCGCCGCACAAGCTGGGGATTTTTCCTCACATAGCTCAGGGTAACAAAGAAGGCGGCTTTGACATTTTTCTCCTTCAGGGTATCCAGGATCAGCGCCGTCAAATTCTCGTTCTCGTATCCATTATCAAAGGTCAGGTACATAATTTTCTCGGTAGTTTTGGTGTCCAGCGCCAACGCTTGCACACCGGAAAGCCTGTCAAATCGCTTTTGATTGTCAATGGACATTTGAGGACGCTGACCATTCAGCGCAAGGCCAAAGCCGTGACCGGAGGACTTTGTGGACAACCCACGGGTATTGTCCGGATCGGTCACAATGTATTGATACCCGGAAAGCTCCAGAATCACAGACTCACGAGGTACCGTAGGCGGCTCTGTTGGCGGTTCCGTTGGCGGCTCTGTTGGCGGTTCCGTTGGCGGCTCTGTTGGCGGTTCCGTTGGCGGTTCCGTTGGTGATTCCGTTGGTGGTTCCGTTGGTGGTTCCGTTGGTGGTTCCGTGGGAGGAACTGTTGGCGGTTCGGTAGGCAGCTCCGGTGTATCCCTACCGGGGATTAAAAACAAGCAGCAAATGGTCGCGAGCAGTACCGCACCAAGGACACAAACCGTCAAAATCATTCCTTTTTTCATACAAAGGACCTCCTTTCACAAAATAGAGACTATCCATTTTTATTAATTATAACATATTTCTACCGATTGCACAACAGAAAACGCCGCCCGGTTTTTCAGGCGGCGTGGTGCAATGGTTTATTGGCGGTCTGCTTTTCGTACAACACGCTCGTGCATAAGAAGCAAGCCCACCCAAAGGACAAGCTGAAAGACCGGCAGCAGCGAAATGGTGATGTAATCGGCAATCACACCAAACAGCGGTGGCATGATCAAAAAACCGGTATAGGCAAAGGCCATTTGGATACCGATCATTGCCTGGGACTTGTCTTTTCCGAACACATCGGGTGTCATATGGATAATACAGGGATAAATCGGCGCGCAGCCAAGCCCAATGACAACAAAGCCAACAAGGGCAAACACAGAACTAACCGGTACAAATAAAAGTCCAATGCCCACGGCGATGAGAGCAGAACCCGCCCGAATCAAAAAGTGATCCCCGAGCTTCATTGCAAAAAAGCCGTTGACAAACCTGCCGAAGGTGACACCGATATAGAACATACTGGCAAAGCCTGCGGCAGCTTCCGGGGAAAAACTCCACTTTGCTACGAGGTAACTGCTGGCCCACAACGAGGTGGTCAGCTCCAGAGAACAATAGCAGAAAAAGGTCAAAAAGCAAGGCAGTGCGCCTTTAATGGCGAAAATCTCCCGAAAGGAAAGGGCCGCAGGCAAACCTTCTTCTTGGGCGCTTTCACCGTTTTTCGTACCTTTTTTCCAAAGGGGAATGCTCAGGAAGATCATAGCCGACAGCACCGCCTGGATGATCGCTACGATCAAATACCCGTAATTCCAGCTTTCTAATTGCACAAGGGAAAAGCTCATAATATAAGGACTTATAGATGCGCCCACGCCCCACATACAGTGCAGCCAGCTCATATGCTGTGCCTTATAATGCAGTGCAACATAGTTATTAAGAATCGCATCTACACCACCGGCACCCAGTCCGTAGGGGATCGCCCACAGCATCAGCATCCAAAATTGATTGCTGCCGGAAAAGCCAAATAAGCCGAATGCCGTCATTGCTATACTGACCGCCGTTACCTTTCCTGCGCCAAATCTGCGAAGCAGCCTATCACTGAAAAGGCTTGACAGAATGGTTCCCGCGCAGATGGTCGCGGATATAATTCCTGCAAAAAATACCGGCACGCTGATCTCCTGATGAAGCACCGGCCAGGCAGACCCCAAAAGAGAATCCGGCAGTCCCAAGCTAATAAAGCATACATAGATCAGCGCTAACAACAAGCTTCCCATACGATTATTCCTTCAATTCGTCAACAAAATAAGCATTTGTATTGGCAGGCTTCCCATTTTCATCGATCACCGTTACCCGCATATAAACACCGCTTTCTACCACGGGCGCATCCGCAGAGGTCAGATACTCCCCTTCCGGCGCGTGGATAGTATACATTCTGCGATTACCGGTGGAAAAAATGATGCTCTTTACCGGTTCGCAGGCAATATGCAGCCTTCCGTCCTCGTACCAAAGGCTCTTGATCTTGGGACCCTGAGAGGCATAGAAATGTCCCTTTTCCAGCGCAGCAGTAATCGCACGGTAATCCAGTTTCTCCGCCTTGATCATCGTAAAGCCACCAAAGGAGTCGCAATTCGGACCGGAAACACCGCCGTGATTATGATTATCGTCGGTGGCGATGCAGTAGATCCGTTTGCCTGCGCGAAGCATCTCGTCGTAGATCCCGGGCACATAATCCCCATGACCGGCAACGACGCAGCCGTAATTGCAGATCTCCATGGCGTGCATATTGTGATAATTGATGTATTGATCCCGGGTCTCCATAGACCAAACCGGGTGGTTATAGGTGACAAAAAAGCCCTTTTCCCGCCCTTTTTTCATCATATCGCTAATGCATTCAGGGGTATATGTGCGGACATAATCCGGCTCTTCCTCATAAAATTGCGCCTGCTCCCGATATTTGGGCGCATTGCCAAAAAGATAATCCTCTCTGTGCCAGCAAGCCTGCTTTAGGTTATCCGGCTCCAGCGCGATGAAGCACATATGGCAGGTCTTCGTGAGACTGAAATCCCCATCCCAAATCTGGTTGATCTCCATTTCATAGCCGTGGAGCGGCAGAAAATTCTCATCCGCCAGCTCATCGTGGGGGATCATAATATCGTGATCGGTATAAGCCACCACGGAGTATCCGTGCGCCATATAGTGCTTTTTGATCTCCTCCGGTGTCAGGTGACCGTCGGAAACCGTGCTGTGGCAATGGAGATTAGCTTTATAAAACTGTCCGCTTTCCGGTAATAAATACTTTTTCATAGACGCGCTCCTGAAGTTTATTTTACGGCAATGGCTTCGATCTCGCAAAGCACGCCCTTTGGAAGTGCCTTTACCGCCACACAGCTGCGGGCAGGCTTGGAGATGAAATACTTGGCGTAGACTTCATTAAAAGCTGCAAAATCCCCCATATCTGCCAAAAAACAGGTGGTCTTAAAAACCTTCTCAAAGCCGATGCTGGCGGCTTCCAAAATGGCACCCACATTTTTGCAGCTTTGCTCTGCCTGGGCGGAAATACCCATGGGCACTTCTCCAGTTGCAGGATCCACCGGGATCTGTCCGGAGGTGTAGACAAAGCCATTTACCTCAAAACCCTGAGAGTAGGGGCCGATGGCGCCGGGGGCATTTTTTGTTTCCAATACTTTCATAGCATTTTCTCCTATTCACTCCGCGTTAAAAACATACTTATCAAGTCGCTCAAAGGCTTCCTCCACCCGGGAAAGGGGCAGCGCCAGGTTCATACGGATATGGCAATTACCGTGGAACATCCGCCCGTCCTGCACCGCAACGCCTACATCCCAGGCTGCCTTTTCCACATCCTCGATGGTTTTGGAGTGGCTTTGACACCATTCAGTACAGTCCACAAAGAGCATATAAGTACCCTCCGGGCGGGTCACCTCCACACCATCGAAATGGGCACGGATATAGTTGACCGCATAATCCACATTCTTCGTGATCACCTGACACATCTCGTCTGTCCACTCACAGCCCTCCGGGCTGTAGGCGCCGATTAGAGCGTGCATCGACAGCACATTCATACTGTTATAGTGATTGAGGGAAGACTCTTTCAAAACCCGCTCGCGCAAATATTTGTTGTAAATAATGTGATAGCTGCCAATCAAACCTGCTAAGTTGAAGGTCTTCGACGGCGCATAAAGCGCAACGGTGCGGTTTCTGGCATCCTCGCTGATGCTCTGAAGCGGAATGTGCCGATAGCCGGTAAGCAGAATGTCCGACCAGATCTCATCGGAGACCACAAAAACATCGTGCTTTTTATAGAGCTCCATTGCCTTTTCCAGCTCCCACCGCTCCCATACACGGCCGCAGGGATTGTGGGGAGAGCAGAAAATAGCGGCGTGGATCTTATACTCCACGATTTTCTTCTCCATATCCTCGAAATCCATCCGCCAAACGCCCTTTTTGTCTTTTTGGAGGGGCGAATGGACAATGTGGTAGCCGTTATCCGTAAGGCTTCTTGTAAAGCCGATGTAGGTGGGACTGTGGACAAGCACATTGTCACCTCTGGAGCAAAGAGCGTTCAGCGCGCTGACCAAACCGCCTAAAACACCGTTTTCGTAACCAATGTGTTCCCTCTCCAGTCCGGTTACACCATTTCGTGTCTCGTGCCAGCGAATAATGGCATCATAATACTCGTCAGCAGGAGAAAAATAGCCATAGGCAGCGTGCTCCGCCCGATCGATGATCGCCTTGGGAACGGTGGGCACTGCCGGAAAATTCATATCCGCCACCCACATTGGGATCAGATCAAAGCCCTCCTTGGGCGCATCCGGCGCAAAACCGGGCATCTTGCCTACATCATCCACCGCAATAGCATCCTTGCCCCGGCGATCTATAATAGAAGTAAAATCGTATTTCATAACCAATGTCCTTTCTGAAGGCATTTTGTCATATACCACCCTCTATTATAACACTCCAGAGTATTTCTGCAAGTATGATTTCCCACTCCCGCCCCTTGACAACGGTCAAAATTTCTGTTATCAGAGCTGCACACGCTCCGAAGAAACTTGGGTACAAGCCTACCGCCGGTTTGCCGGCAGGTTATGGGCGAATTTTGCGGCCCGGACTTTATGGTCTACTTCCCCGACGGGAGTGGCGGTATCGTAGAAGAAAAACTTTCTTCTCTCCTCCCCCACAGCTTTAAGCTATAAAAATGCCCGCGGCACGAAATTTCGTGCCGCGGGTTACATTTTCAAAAATGCAATTGTTTATTACCAAGCCTTATCCTCGTAAGCGCCATTTTCCACGCCCAAGCCATTGAGCACATCTACCAAAATATCCAGCGCACCTCTCCACATTGTTCTGAACCAATCGGTTTCCCCGAACCATTCTACCAGTGTAGGGCTGACTGCATAATAAGTACGAATAAATGCCCGTCCTGCCCAAGTAGAAGCAAGGGTATCATCCCGGAATCTTCTTAAGGTCCAAACCTCAGCGCAGTCGTAAGAACCATAGACGCAGGTCGCAATATAGCAACCGCCCTTTGGCTTCTCTTCCGGCGTTTCCGGCTCGGTCGGTACTGTGGGCAAATTGGTTATACTCTCACCACAGACTGTGCAAATGCCGTTTTCAAAGTTATGCGCAGTCAGTCCCAAAATGGCTTCCTTGTGTACGGAGCCGCATTTTGTACAGGTATAGGTTTTTACACCGTCACCTGCGCAGGTTGCCTCTTTTGTTACATTGCCGTTATCCCAGCTATGGGGCAGCTTCGCAACGGTTTCTGTCCGAACAAAGCTACAAAGCGTACAAGAGTAATCGATCTTACCGGTTTTTGCGCAGGTCGCTTCCTTTGTTACCACACCGCTGCTCCAAATATGTTCACAGCCGGTATAATTGTGGAGAATGGTAGCCTTTGTTAAATACTCGTTGTTCTTCTCAATAGCAATCCAATCCCAGTCAGATTGGCTTCCCTTATGATAGACCTTTTTAAGTGCGTTACATAGATTAAACACGGAATCCCTGATGATTTCCAATTCCTTCGGCAATGTGATCTCAGTAAGATTATGGCAGCCAATAAACATACCTCGATTAAGTTCCACTATCCCATCCGGAATCGTAACGCTCTTCAAGCTCTCACAGTATGTAAACGCTTGATCCCCAATGTTTTTCACACTATTAGGGATGACGACTGTGGTCAATTTTTTACAACCCCTAAATGCATCATTTCCGATACTTTCAGTCCCATCAGGGAGTACTATGGAAGAGAGGTTTTCGCAATATTGGAATGCCTGTCCTCCTATACTTTTTAGACTTCCCGGCATAAGAACACTTGTAAGGCCAACACAGTTGTCAAATGTTCCACTTTCAATACTTGTTACGCCGTCAGGGATAACTATGTCGATAAGTCCCGCACATCCGGAAAAAGCGCCCGCACCGATACGCTCCACACTTTCAGGAAGATCGATCTCAGTCAGTCTTGTGCAGCTACTAAATACGCCACCCCCTATGGTTTCTATACCTGATCCCATATCCACATTTTGAAGACGAATACAGCCGTAAAAAGCATTTTTCCCAATCTGAGTTACACTGTCCGGAATGGTAATGCTGACCAGCTTGGTATAACCCTCAAATGCATATGCAGGAATTGCCGTTACTGTATTATTTAGGATTATATCTGTCTCTGTCACTTCGTTGCCATCTGCATCCAAAATATGCAAATTGTCACCATAGTACATCGGTGAAGAGTAGTCATTATCAAATGCAATTCGGCACCACGCATTAACATCCGAAATATACACATCCGTAAGACTTCTGCAATCATAAAACGCATATTCGCCAATGCTTGTAACACCAGCTCCAATAGTAACGCTCGTCAGACCGCTACAGCCAGAGAACGCATAACCTCCAATGCTGGTAACACCGTCTCCGATTGTAATGCTCGTCAGACCGCTGCAGCCACGGAACGCATAACCTTCAATGATGGTAACGCTGTCCGGGAGCGTAACGCTCGTTAGACCGCTGCAGCCAGCGAACGCATAACCTTCAATGCTGGTAACACCGTCTCCGATCGTAACGCTCGTCAAACCGCTACAGCCAGAGAACGCATAACCTCCAATGCTGGTAACGCTGTCTGGGAGCGTAATGCTCGTTATCCCGCTGCAGCCAGCGAACGCAGAACTACCAATGCTGGTAACACCTTTTCCGATGGTGACGCTCGTGAGGCTAGTACAGCCAGTAAACACCTCTCTGCTAATGCTGGTAACACCGTCTCCGATCATAACACTCGTCAGACCTTTGCAGCCAGAGAACGCATATTCGCCAATGCTGGTAACGCTGTCCGGGAGCGTAATGCTCGTTAGCCCGCTGCAGTAAGAGAACGCATCTTTGCCAATGCTGATAACGCTACCTCCGATGGTAACGCTCGTTAGACCGCTGCAGCCAGAGAACGCATATTCGCTAATACTGGTAACACTGTCCGGGAGCGTAATACTCGTTAGACCGCTGCAGTAAGAGAACGCAGAATCGTCAATGCTGGTAACACCGCCTCCGAATGTAACACTCGTCAGACCTTTGCAGCTATAGAGTGCATATTCGCCAATGCTGGTAACACCGTCTCCGATGGTAACGCTCGTTAGACCACTGCAGTCACGAAACGCATTATTGCCGATTTTCGTCACGCCCTCTTCGATAATAATCTGTTGTATCTCGGCACGGCGATTATACCACGGCGAATTATATATAACTCCATCGAGCATATGCAGCATATTAAAATCCGGAATTGCACCACTGCCGGAAATTGTAAGTGTGCCTTTATCGTCCAATTCCCAAGTCAGGTCTTCGTTCCATACTGTCATTGTTGACTCAGCCTTTACAGAAATAAGCGCAGCACCCAGCACCAGTACCGCCACAACCAAAAGAATCGCACTCATTTTTTTCATATCTATGATCCTCCCTTTTTCAATCTGTACCCGAGAAAAAACACTATGATATTAAAAAGTATAGACAATTTCTGTCTAATTGTCAATAGATAGTTTCTATCTAAGGTAGAATAATACCGAGGTGAGCAATATGAAGCTATCTTTCGGCGAAAAGATCCGGAATCTCCGGGAGGATATGGATCTGAGCCAAGCAGAGCTGGGGCAGGCACTTAATATGACCCAGCGAAAAATTTCCTACATTGAGTGCGGAAAATCCGAACCCAGCGTAGAAGATATGATTGCTTTTTGCCACTTTTTCAAGGTTTCTGCCGACTACCTCTTAGGCATCCCCAACGAATATAGACGCAAATAAAGAGCGTGTTGCTTTGCAACACGCTCTTTTTTATTTAAGACAGTATCTTCGCCGTTGCCTCGTCCTCGTACTGGCGGGTATAGAGGGCGTGGTAGTAGCCTTTCTTTTTTAGCAGTTCTTTATGGTTGCCCTGCTCGATGATCTTGCCGTCCTTGACCACCAGGATCACATCCGCATTGCGGACGGTAGACAGCCGATGGGCGATCATAAGGGATGTTCTTCCGGTGGTGATCTTATCCATTGCCGATTGAATTTTCGCTTCTGTCAGGGTATCGACAGAGGCGGTGGCTTCGTCCAAGATCAGGATCTTGGGATCTGCCAAAACCGCCCGGGCAAAGGAGATAAGCTGCTTTTCACCGGTGGAGAGCAGATCGCCGCCCTCCCCTACATCGGTGTCCAGTCCGTTTTCCAGTCGGTTTACCACATCCTCCGCAGAGATCACCTTCAGCGCATCCCAAAGCTGCTCCTCGGTGGCATTGGGATTACCCATCAGCAGGTTTTCCCGCACCGTGCCGGAGAACAGATGGGGCGTTTGCAGCACATAACCGATAGAATCGTGAAGCCAAAGCTGAGAACGCTCCCGGGCATCCTTTCCGTCGATCAGCAGTTTTCCCTCGGTAGGCTCATAGAAGCGGCAAACCAAATTTACTAAGGTAGACTTGCCGGCGCCGGTCTCGCCAACGATTGCCAAATGTGTGCCAAAGGGAATTTTCAGGGAGAAGTGCTCCAGCACATTTTCTTCCCCGTCAGGGTACATAAAGGTTACATCCTGAAATTCGATATCCCCCTTGATGGGTTCCCAGTTTTCCTTTTTCGGTTCGAAGCTGTCGCCGTATTTCGCGATGACCTCGGGGGTGTCCTCCACATCGGAGCGCACCGCCAAGAGATTTGTAAACCGCTCGATATTGACCTGCGTGGTAATGAGGTCAGAAATGGCATCCACCAGCCAGCGCAGAGGCTCCATCATACCCTGGGCATAGGACATAAAGACAGAAAATGTTCCAATTTCTTCCTTTGCGATATGACCGCCCTGCCACAAAACGATGGCCAGCGCCACGGAAGAAGCAAATGCCATCGTACCGCCAAAAAGTCCCCGGATCCGGGCGGACTGCACGGTTTTCGCCCGCATAGCAGTGGTTTCCTTTTGGAAACGGTCATCCATCTCCTCCTCGACAGCCAAGGACTTAATGGTCTTTGCGCCGGTGATGCCCTCGTTAAAATTGCCGGTGATCTTACTGTTGATCTCCCGGATCTCCCGGTTGACAGTAATAAGCTTCTTTTGGAAGATGATATAAAGCACCGCCAGCAGCGGCAGCACGGAGAGCACCATCAGCGCCAGTCGGTAATTCAGGAAAAGCATTGTCCCAATCGCGCCTACAAGATAGCTGACGCGCCACACAAAGTCGATCAACGACCAGGAGACCAAGGAGCCGATCCGGCTGGTATCGCTCATAAGCCGTGCGTGGATATAGCCTACACTGTTTTGATTAAAATAGGAAAAGGACAGGGTCTGCAAATGGTCAAAGCCTCTCTGCCGCAGCTCCCGGGCAACACGCATTTCCACAATGGTTGCCTGCGCGCAGGAGATGTAGTTCACCACCGCTGCCACAAGGAGCGTCAGCACATACAGTCCGATGAAGAAAGGCAGTGTATCAAATGTACCTTCCCCGATAAAGTGGTTTAGCGCATACCGCTGATAAAGGGGCATGATCACATCCACACCGCTGCTGATAAGACCGAGCGCCACCATACAAAGGATCATTCCCCGGACCTTTTTGAGGAACGGCAGGACTTTCCCAATGCCGAAAAATTTAAGATGGGTGGATTTTTCTTTCATAGTTAGTCCTCCTCCCCTGCTCCGGTCTGGGCTTCGTAGATCTTTTGGTAAATGCCGCCGGCACTTTTAAGCTCCTCGTGGGCACCTTCCTCCACGATCCGCCCCCGATCCAAAACAATGATCTTATCCGCCGCGCTAAGGGTGGTGATCCGGTGGGACACCAAAATCACGCTGGCCTTGCCGAATCTTTGGGAGATGGCGCTGCGAATTTTCGCATCGGTTTCCGCATCCACCGCAGAGAGGGAATCGTCAAAGATCATAATGGGTACATCTTGAGTAAGTGTCCGGGCAATGGCTGCCCGCTGCTTCTGACCTCCGGAAAGAGTCACGCCCCGCTCACCCACCATAGTCTCATAGCCTTGAGTAAAGGACATAACCGTTTCATCCAATGCCGCCGCTTTTGCCGCTGCCCGGATCTGCTCCAGCTCCATATCCGGAGAAGCAATGCCGATATTCTCCCGGATGGTCCGGGAAAACAGGAACGGCTCCTGCAGCACCATACCGATATTCTTCCGCAGATGGGCGGTGCGAATTTTGTTAATATCCGTACCGCCGATGGTAATACGCCCATCCTCCGGCTTTAATAAGTAAAGCTTATCCAAAAGCAGCATCATCGTACTCTTACCGCTGCCTGTACCGCCCAAAATGCCGAGGGTCGTGCCTGCCTTCATTGTAAAATGAATGTCATGGAGCATTTGGGGAGAATTTTCATAAGAGAAATTTACATGCTCGAAGCAGATATCTCCATCCATCGGGGCATCCGTGGCATCTTCCTCGTCCTTTTCTGCCGCAGAATTCATAATATAGAAGACGCGATCAATCGACACGCCCGCCTTGCTCATTTCCGCAATCATTCTGCCAAGCTGGCGGATGGGCCAAATGAGCATAGAATTGTAGGAAATAAAGGCAATATACTCACCGGGCAGCAGCTGTCCCTTTACGCAGAATACCGCGCCAAATACCACGATCAGCAGCACCTGCAGTCCTGAGAGAATATCTGCGGTCGCCCAGAAGCTGCTTAGGATCTTTCCCATTTTCTCCCAGAGACCGGTATAGAAATCATTCTGCTTTTTGAATTTATCCACCTCAGCGCGCTCCAGTCCAAAAGCCCGGACCACACGGACACCGGTGAGATTCTCCTGCGCCATAGCAGACAGCTTACCTTCATTTTCATCACAGTCCGTAAAGCCGTCCCGGATCTTCTTGTGGAAAACAAAGGAATAGCCCACAATGATCGGCATCGGGATCCACGCGATCAGGGTAAGCATTGGGTCCATAGACAGCATAAAGATCGCTGACAGCACGATCACGATGACGATCCGGAAGATAGAGGTCAGCTGCTCGGAAAGGAAGTTTTTCATCGTATCGATATCCGAGGTGCAGCGCTGGATAATATCACCGGTGCGGTTGCCCATATGCCAGGAAAAGGGCAGTCTTGCAATGTGGGAATATAGTCCGTCCCGCATGGTCTTTACCAAGGTTTCTGCACCCTTGGTATTAAAGACACGGAAGGCATATTGGGAAAGCACCTGAAAGGCAGCAACGACCACCACCGCCAGCGCCATAATCCATAGGTTCTGTCCCAAATAGGCAAAGCCGCCGATGGAATTTACCCAGTCCATTACAAACTGCGGGAACTCTCCCTCCTGACCGCCAATGGCGCAGTCCACTGCTGCCCGGATGATTTGGGGGTTTATCATATCCGCCAAGGCTGTCACCGTTGCCGCCAGAATACCCAGGGCAAAATACCGCTTCGAACCCCGCAGAAAACGAAGCAGCAGTGAAAGCTTGGCCTTTTGTTCGGTTTTTTCTTTCATTTCACATCTCCTGTCAAAATATAAAAAGGCGCGGGCAAAAGCCCGCGCCTGATACAGTCACAATAGCAAAATACGCCTACTGCGAACACTCCGGAGCGAAGCCTTTATTCCCTATGTTGTTCTTAACCATCATTGTCATTATGCTTCACTCCTTTCTGTAAAAATTTTCTTTACCATACCACCGATTGACAGTTTTGTCAACCCCCATTTTTCATTCCAGCTTGCCCATTAGCTGCACGATCCGGCGAACAGCGGACACGGCTGCGTTTTTATCCAGCGCTCCGTCCCGAAGCAACTGGCCGGGATCGCACTGCTCCGGTGCGTATTCATAAAATTGTGTTACACTCTCCGGCATTTTTACATCACTGCCGGCGTAAACCTCGTCCTCCAAATTGGACCGCACCCGCCAGTCGGTCATCACCACACCGTCGTACCTCCACTCTCCACGGAGGATGCCGTTAATGGCCTCCCAGTTCGCGCTGGACTGCTCTCCGTTGACCAAATTATAGGAGGTCATCAAAGCCCAAGGCTTTGCCTTTTTCACGACGATCTCAAAGCCCCGGAGATAGATCTCCCGAAGCGCCCGTTGGGAAACACGGGAATCTGCGATCCGACGGTTATTCTCCCGATTATTGCAGCAAAAATGCTTCACCGTGGCCGCAATTTGCTCAGACTGAACACCGCTGACACAGGCGGAAGCAAACAGACCCGAAATCAAGGGATCTTCGGAGTAGTACTCAAAATTCCGTCCGCCCATAGGGTTTCTGTGGATATTCAGTCCCGGTGCCAGCCAAATACCGATGTTGTTCTCCTTGACTTCCCGTGCAATGGTTTTTCCGATCCTGCGTGCAAGGGACAGATCCCAGCTTTGAGAAACGGTATTTTCACAGGGGAAATAGGTAGGCGCTACGCCACGGCCTTCCCGAATCCGCAGACCCAACGGCCCGTCAGCCGTTGGCACTAGCGGCACGAGCATCTTATCCCGCCGACCATTGCGGGGAGACACACCAATACCGTTGGTATGAGAGGCATTCATCATAGGATGTCCGTAGAGAAACTCGCCAAGATCATCTTCCGTAAGAGATGCCAAAAATTCCTCAATTTCTCCATTTGCAAGTGCATTTGCAAGGGAGAACTGTTCACAAGGCGCAGCGTTGAGCCCTTTGCCCATAGGACGATGGGGCTTTTTCTCCGCAAAAGGAAGTTTTTCCATTGTGCCATTGGCAGTCAGCCGTTCCGGGAGCGCACGGGGTGCCATATACGCGTGGCACTGCCGACAGACAACATCCCGTTCAAACTCAAAAATAAGCGCCTGCTCCGTATCCCGGACATTTGTGCCAATATGTACCGAATATGTGCCTTTTTCCAGCACAAATGCGCTCTTTTGGATTTTCCCCAAATCATCAAAGGAACCAAACTGGCGGATATCAAAGGAGAGCTTTACCTCCCCTTCCTCTCCCGGCTTTAACTCCCGGGTTTTTTGGAAGGCACACAAAACCTTTTTTGCTTTCCCCAGTTTACCCTGCGGGGCAGTCAAATACGCCTGCACCACTTCCCTTCCGGGACGGTTTCCTGTATTTTTCACAAGTACAGAGATCTTTGCTGTGTTTTTTTCCAGTATGGCAGATTTTGTTTCCACCCTGAAAGTGGTATAGCTAAGGCCAAAGCCAAAGGGATACGCTACCTTCTCAGGTGCGAATGTTTCAAAATAGCGATAGCCAACAAAGATATCTTCCGTATAGTTTACATAATTTTCACTTTCGTGAAAACCGGCAGTGGATGGATAGTCCTCCAGGCGCCGGGCAAGGGTATGCTGCAAGTGGCCGGAGGGGTACTTCTCGCCAAGCAATATCTGTACTAAGGCTGTACCTGCCATGGCGCCCCCAAAAAGTGGATACAAAACCGCGCCGGCTTTATTATATTCCTCTGTGGATACCGGGCCGCCGGTATTGAGCACAACAATTACCTTCTCAAAGTCCGCATACAGCCGATCCAACAGCGCTTGCTCTTCATCCCAAAGATAAAAGTCACCCTTACCGCCCTTACGGTCACCGTTCGCATCGCCCTCAGCCGTGTAGCGGCTGACACAGAAAATTGCTGTACCGCCAAAGGCTACCGCCTTTTGGTACAGTTCTTCCGGCATCACCGGCATTATCATTTGGGTGCTTCTCCGCCACGCAGTATAATCCCCATGAACGGGATATTTTCTGTGGGCTTCCTCTATGATTCTTTCAACTTCCCGGACATAAAATTCCGCAGTTTCCGGGAAATAATCCAGTTTTCCCTCATTATGGGCATTTTGCAGACCATCTCCAAGAGAGATATGCCGATCGGTGACCACAGCGCTGCTGCCACCGCCGCCGAACAGGAAATCCCCTGCGCCAAGTCCAAAAAGAGAGACCCGTGTTCCCTGCTGAAGTGGCAAAGCTCCGTCATTTTTCAGCAGCACCGTGCCCTCCGCTGCCGCAGTACAGGCAAGCTGCCAATGGGCCTTACAGCCCGTAACCAGTGCCCCGTTTTTCCCCAGAGGCCGTACCGGCTGATATAAAAATCTGGCGTGCTTCAGTAGCTCCATATTCGGAAACCCCCAACTGTTATTTTTTCCCATTATATACCATTGCTTTATGGATAGCAAGAAAAAGAGGACCGCTCTGCAGTCCTCTTCTTTGTTTACTTTGTACCAAACAGGCGGTCGCCGGCATCGCCCAAACCGGGCAGGATGTAACCGTTTTCGTTCAGGCAGCGATCGAGAGTAGACACATAGATGTGTACATCCGGGTGGGCCTCTGCCACACGGGAGACGCCCTCCGGCGCACCAATGACAGCCATAAACTTAATGGTCTTGCAGCCCCGCTTTTTGAGCATCGCGATGGCATCGCAGGCGCTGCCGCCGGTTGCCAGCATCGGATCGACTACCAGTACCAATTTATCCTCAATGCCCTCGGGGAGTTTACAGTAATACTCGCAGGGCTCCAGGGTCTCCTCATTGCGGTAAAGACCGATGTGACCCACTCTTGCAGAGGGGAACAGCACATGGACACCGTTGACCATACCCAGGCCCGCCCGCAAAATGGGCACGATGGCGATTGCGTTGTCCTTCACTACATACTGCGTGCAGGTCTCCAAGGGTGTCTTTACCTCCTTTGCCACCGTGGGAACGCCCTCCCGGAGACATTCAAAGGTCATAAGTGTGGTGATCTCCTCCACCAGCTCCCGGAACTCCTTCATACTGGTCTTCTCATCCCGGAGGATGGCGACCTTATGGCTGATCAGCGGATGATTAAAAATGGTAACATTTTCATAGTTTTTCATATGGATACTCCCCATTTATTTTTTCTTTAGTCTATCACATATTTTTACATATTTCAACTTTTCTGCAAATTTCCTTGTTTTTTCCGCAAATATGCGTAGGGGCGAGCATCGCTCGTCTGACCCCCTCCCCCGGGGGGAGGGTGGCCGAGCAAAGCGAGGTCGGGTGAGGAATGCGGGCGGCAAACGGTAGGTTTGCATAACGATTAAACATTCTACAGTATTTCCATCCTCGCCGTTCCTCATCCGTCATTTGCTCGTACCTCGCAAATGCCACCTTCCCCCCGGGGGAAGGGATTAGGGCGGCAGTTAGATAATAGAGAATAAAGAATAATTATAGACCGCTACTGCACCATCGTTATCGGAATATTGCGGACGGGCAATGCCCGCCCCTACCCTTTTCGCCCCGCAAATTACGAAAATTTTACAACTTTTTCTATAGATTTTACCCCCCTATTGACTTTTTTCCATATATTTGCTAACATAATCTTGAAAAACAAATTCAGGAGGTACTGTTATGAAAAGATTGCTTTCTATCCTTTTGGTGCTGCTGATTCTTCTTGGCAGTACCCCGTCTGTTTCCGCCAACTCTGCCCAGTCCTACTGGGAGGGCGTGGATCGCACCGGTGCCATCGTTACAAGTGGCGAAAGCCCCATCGTGGTAGAGAAGGAATTGCTGACCTTTGATTTGCAGGAATTCCCCCAACCACACTATTGGGAAGAAGCAGAATTCCTCGCTTATTCCGGCAAAGTCACAGCGGCGTATACTTTCCATAACCCCTCGGAGCTTACCGTGAGTGCAAAGCTCCTGTTCCCCTTTGGTGCTATACCTTGGTACGGTATGGATTCCGGCACAGATACCGGGAAATACGACATCCTCATCGACGGTCAGCCCGTAGAGAAGAAAATCCGCCACACCCTCTCCTACTATGGTCAATTTGATTTAGAGCAAGACCTGTCCCTTCTCTCAGACACCTTTGCGGAGGATCCTTTCTATTCCCCTGCGCTTCCCGTAACAGTATATAAGTTTTCGATCAGCGGCGTGGATACAGCAACCTATAAGTCTGCCGTTGTTGCTTTTGATGTACCCGAGGGACTTGGCGCACGGCGGTACTACCTCGATGATTGCCGGGGTAGCCATCAGCAGAATAACGGGGATATGCGTATTGCCACCAGCGTGAGAAATAACGGAAGCAGCATTGCACTTTATGTTTTCGGCGAACCGTTAAAGGTTTACCCGGAGTTTAAGTTTTATCAGGATGGCGGTGCAAAAGACAGCGAGCGAATTTCCGGCACTGCCCGATTCTCCGGCATTGAAGAAACTACCTTCCAAGCGTTTGCCTTGAATGGCTGGAACGCAGAAACAGGTGTATCTGAAGAAGACTGGTACAATGCTATCGTTGCAGACCTTAACACCAATGTGCGCAGCAAGCACCCTATCATTTATCAGATCGCGAATCAAAACCGCCTTGCAGAGAATCTCATGCGTTGGTATGAGTATGAGATCACACTGCAGCCGGGTCAGCGGATCGTCAATTCCGTCACTGCTCCCATCTATCCCTCCATCGACCTGGATTACGACCCGGACATCTATGGCTATACCTATCTCCTCTCCCCGGCAAAGACCTGGAAAAGCTTTGGGGAGCTGGAGATTGTGGTAAATACGCCTTATTACATCACCGAAAGCAGTCTCGACGGCTATGAGAAGACCGATACCGGCTACACCCTCACCCTCGACGGACTTCCCGAAGGCGAGCTGACCTTTACTCTCAGCGAAGCAGAAGATCCCGAGCCGCCAAAGGTAAATATCTTTTACGGTTTTCTCTATGGAATTGCGTTTTTCTTCTCTATGATCGGCTATCTGTTCCAATCTCTTTTTGATGGCATCGCAAATCTCTTCCAATTCTAATAAGGAGGTACGATTATGAAAAGATTTCTTTCTGCTTTTTTGGTGCTGCTGCTCCTTTTCGGCGGTGCCAAGCCCGTTTCCGCCACAGCTCCCACACCTATGTACGACCAATATGGCGCAGAGAGCGCCGGCGTAGCAATAAACGACTATGACTCCCCACTGGAAGTCGAAAACACGGTGTTGACCTTCGACATCGCCGAGTTTCCAAAAGAGGAGTATGAAAGCGACGCCGCCTTCCTTGCCTATACCGGCAAGCTCACCGCCCAATATACCATCTATAATCCCACAGATACGACCATTACCGCAAAACTTCTGCTCCCCTGCTTCGGTCAGCCTGAATACGGCAGAAAAGACATTTCAGTCGCCGAAACATATACCGTCCTTACAGATGGCGTCGAAGTGACAAAAACACTCCGACACAGCCTTGGCAGCCAGCGCTTTCGTACAAACAAAGATCTTTTGTGGGACACCTACATAGAAGACCCCTTCTACTCCCCCGATATGCCCGTAACTGCCTATTGGTTTGCCGTCAGCGATGTGGACAATGAAAAATACAAGGAAGCCTCTGTAGCCATCGACCTTCCCCGCGAATTGGGAGACCGCCGCTTCTATCTTAAGGATATGACTTCCTTCCACTTAATGGAAGAGCGCGCCAGCCTGCGCCTTGTGGCGTATGCCAAAAACGAACAGCGCATCGGTCTATATGTGATCGGTGAACCGCTGACTGAAATGCCTCAGTGGAAATTCTATCAAGAGCGGACCGCAAAGGATAGCGAGCAGATTTCCGGAACTGCCACCCTTCTCTACTCCGAAAAGCTTACCTTTCAGGATCTGACCCTCCGTAACTGGCGCGAGGAAGAAGGCATATCGAAGCAGGACTGGTATAATGCCGTTGTAGAAGATATTAACGATAATTCTTTTTCCCGAACCTACCCGGCTGTCTTCCATCCGGATAAGCCGCCCACCTTCACGGCGAATTTGATGTCCTGGTATGAATACGAGATCACTGTAGAACCGCAGCAACGGGTCGTGAACACTGTCACCGTTCCCGTTTATCCCTTCGTACGAGAAGGCTATGAGCCGGGCGTATATGACTACCGGCATTTTCTGTTCACAGGTCACACTTGGGAAAGCTTCGGCAAGCTGGATGTGGTGATCAACACGCCCTACTATCTCCTTGACAGTATGCCTCAAAGCTTTGAAAAAACTGACACTGGCTATAAGCTGTCTCTTGATGCCCTTCATGAAGACGAGCTTATGTTCCAGCTTTGTGAAACGGATAACCCGGAAAAGACAGATAGCAGCTTTAACTGGGCCTGGATCGTACTGCTGGCTGCACCCTTTTTGATGCTGATCGAAGCCTTTGAAGCCATCGGTGAATTTTTCACAAACCTGTTCCAAAATCTGTTCTAACGATACAAAACCAGCGGACGAAAAAATCGTCCGCTGGTTTTCTACCCTCCCCTTTGGGGAGGGGGGGACCGCGTAGCGGTGGGTGAGGTTCACCCCATCCGTCACAGCTATCGCCGTGCCACCTTCCCAAAAAAGGAAGGTTTTAAGCAAACAAAATACCCAATAGCAAACAGGTCTGCCCTACCGCATTGATGATCTGCGCTGTCCAGTTAGAATGAGCATCGTCGTTCTTAAACTTATTTTTCCGATACCAGCCCATAAAGCCCATAAGACCGATCCACGCCACAAAGAACAGCAAGCTGGGAATGCTTGTAATGCCTGCCAGCACACCTGCCCAATCGATCTTCCCAAAGCCGATAATAAAGGAAATGAGCATCAAAAGGAAACCTGCGCCCTGCATGGGAACAAAGGGTTTGTTGAGCCACCGCAGGTCTTTTTTCCAAATGCCAAGCACCAATTTCCAAGCCACCTTGCAGCAGCCTGCCAATACGCTCAGCGCCGCGCCGACCATAAAAAGCGGAGAATGAAACCGGCTTGCGATGATTACCATACTGATTCCAAAGCTCAGCACCGGGATGGCATCCACCAGCGCCAGCGCCAAAGTAAAACCTTCCATAAAGAGATCCTCCTTCTATATTGTCATTCCGAGCCAGTTCGCAAACTGGCGTGGGAATCTAAAGGGCGAATTATTTGCAGATTGCCACACCAGTGACATCGGTCACTGGTTCGCAATGACAAACAAAAAAGATACACACCCCTATTTTCCCGGGTATTATAGCACTTTCTTTTCTAAAATGCTATGCACAAACAGCATAAGTTTTCCCGCTCTAAAAGTGTGTTTTCTTGCCTTTTACTGTGCAATCTCACAATTTTTTATGGATATTTTCAAAAGAATTGACAGCCGTGAAAAAGGATGGTATTCTTATACTGAACGCGTTCATAAAAGGAGAGATGCATATGAACTCTAAAGAACTAAAGGCCGCCCGCGTACAGCTTTACCGGGATGTGGCAAACTTCAAAAAGACCGATCGGATCCCCCATTTTGCCAATGTGGTCACTTGGAAGGTATTCGATGCGGGCTACACGCTAGATCAGGCAATGACCAACTTTGATGTACTGGAAGAAACGGTAGTCAAATTCTTGGAGCGCTACCCGGTAGACGGACTGATGGATGTGGGCATCCGCAACCAGTTCACCGTTACCGAAGCCTTCGGCGATGGCGGCTACTATTACTATGACGAAAATGTGGTTGGCATCCACGACCATGCCCACTGCACCGTGGAGACCCTTCAGCAGTACTTAGACGATCCCATAAAGTACGCTTGGGAGGTCATTCTCCCCAAGAAGTACGGCGCAAGCTGGGATGAAAAGGGCTTTGATGTCTGGAAAAAGACTTTTGCAGAGTATATGCGCTACACTAAGTACATTCTGCATATGTCCGGCATCACCGGAAAGCAGTACGGTCTGCCCTCCCTCTCCCCCAATAACCCCATGAGCGGTGCCATCGTTTTGGGCATCGAGGAGCTGTTCTCCAATCTTTTGGGCATCCAGCAGCTTTCTGTAGCAATGCGCCGGAATCCCGACGAGATTGAGGCCTTTATTAACCGCTGGGATGCGGAGCGGATCACCCCCGCCATTGAGAAGATCAAAAACGGCAAGGGTCCCAACTATAAGTACTGTTTCGACTCCTCCATTCTGATGCTTGCCCACAATGTGATGAACAAAAAGCAGTTCGAACGCTTCTACTGGCCCCACCTGAAGGAGCTTTTGGATGCTTATGCCGAAAAGGGTATGAATATCCGTATCTTCACCGAAGGCTCCATCCTCCGCTTTGCGGAGTACTTCAAAGACTACCCCAAGGGCGTGCTGACCTTCCATATCGAGCAGGACGATCCCTTCGAATTTAGAGAGGCTCTGCCTAATGTGTGCATTATGGGCGGTCTCACCACCGAGCTGCTCCAAAACGGCACACCTGAGGAGTGCGTTGCCTATACGAAACGTCTGTGTGACGAACTGGGCAAGGACGGTGGCTTTATCCTCTCCGAGGGCAAGATGCTTTCCTACCGCAACGATGCAAACCGGGAAAACTACAAAGCTGTTTGCGATTTCGTAAGCAGCTACAGACTGTGAGGTGCAAGCGATGAAAAACGAATTTAAGTCTTATCCCAACGGCTATCAGAAGCTGATGAAGAAGCTTGTGCCTTGGTACTTTGGTCCTATGCGGGAGAAAATGATGCGTCTGCTGCTGACCATTTTGACCGACGGCTAAGAGGTAGCAAAATGATTATTATCGGTGAAAAAATTAATGGCGCAATTCCAAGCATCAAGCAGGCGATTGCAGAAAAAAACGAAGGTCTGATCGTCGAGCGTACCATCGCCCAGGCAAATGCCGGCGCTGCCTTTTTGGACTGCGCCCCCTCCACAGCAACGGAGATCGAATACGAGACCATGGTTTGGCTCATCGGTCTTATGCAGGGCTGTACCGACACGCCCCTCTGCATCGACAGCCCCGACGCCAATCTTCTTGCCCGGATCATAGAAGAAGATCACCTGAAAAGACCGGGTATGGTCAACTCCGTTAACGAGGAAGGTACAAAATGTGAGACCATCTTCCCCCTCATTGCCGGAACAGACTGGGAAGTGGTCGGTCTTACCTGCGATCAGGAGGGCATTCCTGCCGATCCCGTGAAAAAAGTGGAAATTGCCAAGCGGATCATTGACAAGGCAGTGAAATACGGTGTGGAACTAAATAAGCTCCACATTGATCCCTGCGTCATGGCGCTGGCGACTATGCCCTCTGCCATGTCCGACTTTGCCTACTGCATCGAAAACATCCATGCCTATGCCCCCGAGGTCAAGGTCACCGGCGCAATTTCCAACATCAGCTTTGATATGCCCGCCCGGAAATATGTAAATATGAACTGTATGGCATACGCCATTGCCGCGGGCTTGGACAGCGCCATTATGGACCCCTGCAGCGATGCGATGATGGGCACCATCTATGCCTGTGAAGCCCTGCGTATGACCGACAAGGGCGGCAGAAAGTATAACCGGGCATACCGCAAGGGACTGTTCGGCAAAAAATAACTTGTAGGGGCGATTCACGAATCGCCCGCGGGTCATTCGTGAATGACCCCTACGCAACAAACAAAAGGAGAAATGATTATGATCGATTTCGAAAATTTAGCCACCGCTATGGGTGAGCTGGACGAGGATACCGTCAAGGAACTGCTGGAAGCCGTTGACTCCGAGGAAGCTGCCGGCAAAGCAATGGAAGCCTGCCAAAAGGGTATGGACACCGTTGGTAAGCTCTTTGAAGAGGGCGAGTACTTTGTAGGCGACCTGATCTACGCAGGCGAACTGATGACCGACGCTGTGGAAATTTTGAAGCCTTACTTAGCCGGTGCCGCATCCACCGGTGCAAAGACCCGGATGATCCTGTGCACCGTCAAGGACGACCTCCACGACATTGGTAAGAATATCGTCCGTTCTATGCTGGAAGCCAACGGTTTTGATGTGCTGGATCTCGGCATTGACTGCCCCGCTGAAAAGGTTGTAGAAACCGCAAAGGCAGAAGGCATCAAGATCGTAGCGCTCTCCGGTGTTCTGACCTTGGCGCTGGATTCTATGAAAGCAACCGTACAGGCCATCCGTGACGCAGGTCTCGACTGCAAGGTCATCATTGGCGGCGCACCTGTCTCCGCAGAAGCTTGCGCAAACATCGGTGCCGACGAATGGGCGCACAGCCCCCAAAAGACCGTTGCTACTTGCAAGGCTTGGGCTGAGAACTAAACTACATAAAATGAGCCGGAGTGGAAATCCACTCCGGCAATCTTTTTTATGCTTTCGTAGCAAACAGCACCTTGCGGAACAGCTCTCCGGTCTTTTCTTCGCCAATGCTTTTTTTGAACACATCGGTGGAAGGACCGCCGTTTTTAAGCAAGCCCTCTACATAGACGCTGGCCTTCTCCCGCTTTTGGGCAGCATCGCACACTGCAGCCGCCTTTGCCGCCTTTAAGTAGGCATCCAAGTATTCCAGCGTGCATTTATCGAAAGCCGCTGTGTGGACCTTTTTGCCCTTCTTGGAAAGGCTGACGGGAAGCTTAATATCATCGTACCAATGCTTGCCAAGATCGTGGTCAGGAAGCTCTTGATAGGTCTCCTTCACCTTCTCTAAACCCGAAAGCTCTGTCTCACCCAGCAAGGTGTCGTACAACTCAAAAATCAGGGTATCATTCCCCATTGCCAGCACCCGGTCATAGGAATAAAGGGGCATATCCTTTTCGGTCGGGGTAATAATGAGTGTATCCATTTTCATAAGACCGAAAAAGCCTACAGCTCTCATTTCCGATACGCTGCCCAGACCCTCGGCAGTAAAGCGGCGGATCTGAAAGCGCATACCGCTGACCTTCTGCTGGGCGAACTCCCCGCAGGAAAGCTCCTTAAGTGGAAATTGTGCGCTGATTCTCTTCAGCATTTTCTCTGTCATACCTTGGTTGCCTCCCAAGTAAAGCTCTTTAAGCCTGCCTTATGAAGCAGGATTGTACCAATCATTAGACAAAGCTGGCTGACCGTGTTGATGCTCTGCTCCACCCAGTTGACCCAAGCTTGGGTAGAATCCTGGCTGGACATATAGCCCATAGCCATGGCACAGACAAAGGAAAGAATGAACAACACCATTACCGGCGCTTTTTTCATTTTGGCAGCAACAACACTCAGGGCGGCGCACATACCGCCGAGACCCACCACCATCATCATAATGAAGGGCAAGCTGCTGGTATAGGCAACAGGCGCGACAGAGAGCATCGCTCCCTTCCGCTTCCAAATGAGCATACCTACAAGACTCAGTCCAACGAACAGCAGGCCCAGAGAATTCATAGGCATAAACATCTTTTCCAGCGCTACAAAATCACAGATATTTGCAGCATACAAAAGCTTCCACAGGGCCTTACAAAAACCAGCCAAAAATACATTGACTGCACCTGCCGCCAAAAGGGCATAAGCGCCCTTAAACATCTTATTGTAAAGATCCCGCAAAAGGATCACCGCGGTAATGCCGAAGAAAAGAACCGGCACGAAATCCATAAGTCCCATAGAAACCGTAAAGTTATAACCGGCAGATAAAATAGGAAACATACATATACCTCTCTTTCCAAAAAAGGACCATCTCGCGATGGTCCTTTTTCATAATTACTGCTTATTTAAGTGGTAGATGGGCAGCAACGGAATAATGATAGGCGTCTTGTCGGCATATGCCTTGTACTCCGGATTGTTGCCGTAGCGAGCCATCTGCCGCTTCTCCAGTCGCTGGGCACCGTTAAACATAATGAATACGATGAGAATATAAGCAATGATGACCGTGATCCACTGACCCACGCCCTGCAAAATATCCAGTGCAGAAACGGTCACGCCCGTCCAGAACAGAATCTCGCCAAAATAGTTAGGGCAGCGAACGATCTTATAGAGCTGCTTGGTAGCGACCATATCGGGACGCTCTGCCTTCTGCTTAGACTTCTGCTGATCGGCAACCGCCTCCAGAAGAATACCAAATGCAGAAATAGCAATACCAACCCACTGGCAAACAGTTGCTTCTGCGCCGTTAAACAGACGGAAAGCCACACCGGAGGTCTGTGCCACATACAGAACGCCCATAAAGATCCACATAAAGAACTTCACAAAAATAGGCATTTTGCTCTCATCACCGGTTGCCTCAGCCAAGGTCTTACGGTAAGCAGCATTCTTGATCTCACGGATCAGCAGGAAACCGGACAGGCGGAAGCCGTAGATCACGAACAGCGCAAACTGGATGTAATGGGCAATGCCTACGGCGGGATAGATGCCGATAATGCTTATTACTGCCATTGCAGCGCCGATGATCGCCACGGAGAAGCCATAGCCGATGGACATAAAGTAAACATACTTCTTAAAGCCGCACAAGCATACCAGCAAGCTCAGCGCGAAGAAGATACCAAGGTGCATCCAATTCCACATATTACTGCTCCTTTCCGAAGTAAACCTTCAAGTAGTCAGCAAAACTCTTATCACCAATGCAGGTGTCACCCACCAGATCGTGGCTCAGCGTCCACTTAGAGAACAGAATGATGTCGTGCTTGCCGGCCTTTTTGATCTTGGGCAGGTTTGCGAGAATGCCGAACAGCCAAATGGGCGCCCACTTGATCTTCATAGGCTTACCGGCTGCATCGAAGCACATCTGCGCCATCTCTTCATATGTATAGGTCTCCTTGCCACCTACATTGTAGGTAACATTGGTGTCCATCATATGATCCACAATAAACTGAGCGAAGTCAGGGCAGTCTACAACATTGGCCTTGACACCGCCAAAGCCCTTGAGCAGCTGCATCTCGCCCTTGTCGATATAGGGTTTAAATACCTTAGCAATGTCGTAGAAATAACCGGTGGGACGGTAAATGACCCAGTCCATGGGCTCTTTCTTGATCTCTTGCTCTACCATGTACTTTGCGTGGAGCATAGGCACCTTTTCTGCACCGGGCTCGTCGCAGGAGATAACAGAGATGTAGTTAAACTTCTTGACACCTGCCTTCTTGCACTCTGCATACAGATTCATATTGCCTCTGTAGTCAATGTCATAGGAAGTAACGGTGGTAGAAGCGCCGGTAAGACCCATAGTGGTGATAACCACATCTGCACCGTCACAAAGGCCATTTAAGGTCTCAGGCTTGGTGGCATTGATTGCCTTGAAGGTATACTTACCCTCGCAGCCATCTACAGGACGCTCCTTCAGGTCAGCCGCGATCACCTCGTGACCGGCAGCACACAGACATTTCAGAATTTCGGCACCCAAATTACCAAAGGCGCCAGCCAGAACTACTTTCATTTTCATATCCTCCTTATTTCTTTGCTTTCTCTTTTGCCCGCTTGTCGTTGATGATCTTCATCTCTTTCGCGGTGATCAGCTCGCAATTGTTCTCTCTTGCCCATTCTACGCAGCCCTTCAGCACCAGAGGCAGGAAAACACGGGGTACGTTGAGGATGGTTTCCAGGGCATCATCGGTAAATTTCACCTTGTCATCTGCGCGGTCAGCAGCATAACGGACAGAGTCCAGAGACTGCTTGCGGATGGGTAGCAGCTCAGCGCGCATACGGGTCTTCTTGTGGAACCAGAAGTTCTTACTGTCCCGGTAGCCGTAGTCAACAGGCAGGTTGGGGAAATCCTTGGCCTTTACACCGTTGATGATGGCGTCGCTATACTTCTTCTTCATCAGGATCTTATCGACCTTCAGAATGAAGTGTGCGCCGAACTTGGAGGTGATACCGTTAAAGTCGTGGTAAGGAGGTTCGTAGCCGGTGGTACAGCCGGGCTGGTCGTTTTCTGCGCCATCCAGCTCACGGACCCAAGTGCACTCTATAACCTGAATGGCATCGCTGAGCACCATAGGACGCTCGCCCTCTGCCTGACCCTTTTCCAGCCGGAACTTGCAGTTGGGCATCTTATCCTCAGGCTTATCACCGGGCCAGGAGAGCTTAACGCACTCCTTGAAGGTCTTGGGGTTGTCATCCACGAAGTTAATGGCACACTTACCGCTGCGCAGAATGTTCTGAGCGGTATTGGAGCTGTTGCGACAGCTCAGCAGCATCGCATAGTAGTCCTTACCCGCCACGTAGTAAGGCTGCACCAGGGAATAGGGTCCCAGCGTAGTGGAGCCATCCTCACAAAGGGTGCTGATGACC
This sequence comes from Oscillospiraceae bacterium, assembly GCA_015067785.1. Taxonomy (GTDB): domain Bacteria; phylum Bacillota; class Clostridia; order Oscillospirales; family Oscillospiraceae; genus Faecousia. Next base: position 8,689 of record SVLR01000006.1, on the reverse strand, counting down.
ACCGTGGGCATGGGGAAGAACAGGGAGGTCTGGTAGAAATTATCTACCACGCGCAGGTTTTCAAAGCTGGACATAGTACATCTCTCCTTAAATAAAAATGGGACTGCACCTGTGCAGTCCCAAAAATAACTTATGAAACGGCACTCATGAGTATTTTTGCTAATATGCCGTAAATCTCATCGAAAGGCTTCCCTGCCATTGTCCATACGAGCATAGCCTCTGCTACAAATTCCGCAGCGAAATCGTCGGAGCAGAATTTCCGCATGGGGGCCGCAAGCTGGCTTCGCAGTAGCGCGTGGTAACGACCGAAAGAGCCTGCAAAGGCAGAAGCCGCTCCCTCGTCGCTGAAGATGTAGCGGTACTCTTCAGCAAATTGCAGAAGCTGCTCATACATACAACCCAGTACCGGCTTTGGCTCTGCGGATTCCTCACTGACGCTTTGGAGCTTCTCCATACACACATTCCAGCTTTCCAGCATAAATGTTGCAAGGAGTGCATCCTTGGAAGGGAAATAGTTATACACCGTGCCTACTCCCACACCGCAGCCTTTGGCAACGGAGCGGATGGTGAGCATCCCGTATCCGGATTCCTGCAATTGTTTTTTTGCCTCTGCGATCAGCTTGGCTTCCAGATTTTCGATGATTTTGGGCATAAAAACTCCTTTTGTGAACGCGTTCACATAATTATTATAGTATTCGCAGAATAGAATGTCAAGGGTTTTGATAAAATTTTACCGATTAATACAAAATACACGCTGTGTAAGTAACCGTCTTCTCTCCGTGGTAATACTGTGCGCCGTTGTCGCGGCACACCTGCGTTACAAAAAGGCCGTAAGCTTCCATAGAGGATATGGCCTTTTCCGGGAAACGGCAAGGCTCCGGATATGCGCATTTTCCGCAGACCCGACAGCCGCCGCTGCCTAAGCACAAGGCATTCGGGTACTCTTTTCGTATTTCCTCATACAACGTATGCAGTCTGGTGAGGTGTTTTTCCTCCGTGCGGCGGTAGCCCTTGGTGTCAATGGTTTTTTCCAGTTTACCAACGGTCTGCACCAAGATTCCCCGGCGATAAGTGCGGATCTTTTGTGTGCATTCCCCAAGGGTTCCGCAATAGGGCGGGCAGGTCCAGTTTTTTCCATAGGCGCCGCACTTGTCGGCAGCGCACATTGCCCGCACATCCTCCCGGGGAACGAGTGTATCGATATCCACCGGAAAAGCGGCGAAAAAGTGACATTTCCGGGCGATATTTGCCCAGTATTTTGGGTCGTCTTTTGTTAAAAAAGTCATTCCACGGGCAAAGGCTTTCGGGAAATCCTTATGGGTAGACAGGTATACATACTCTGTTTGCCGGGCAATTTCCTCTGACCGAGCAAACGCATCCTCCTGTCGGGCGAGAAGTGCCGCGCCGCTACCGGCGGCATTGCCGACTGCGGTGATCTTCTCCTCCAGCTCCGGCGGCAGAAGTCCCACCAGGCAGGCAGAGGCAGGCTCCAGAAAGCTGCCAAATGCGCCAGCAAGATAAACCCTTTGGATATCCTCCGTTTTTACCCCGATATGGGCGCATAAAAGGCCGATTCCGGCAGATATTGCGCCCTTTGCAAGCTGGAATTGCCGAATGTCCTCCTGGGTCAGGGCAACCTCCTCCGCAAGAAGGATCTCATTGCCAATCAGAATTTTCCCACGGCTGTTGAGCTTCCCCTGCTCCAGCGCCACGGCAACGGCATCGATAAGTCCGGAGCCGCAGATACCCTCTGCCCTACCCGCTCCAATGACCCGGACCGTTCCGTCCGAAAACACCCGATCGATCGCGCCGGGGCGGGCTGTCATACCGCAGGAGATATTCGCTCCCTCCAAGGCAGGACCGGCGGCAGTGGCGCAGGCCACTAAGCCATCCCGATTGCCCAGCACCATTTCGCCGTTGGTACCAATATCCACCAGCAGGGTCAGTTCATCGCTGCGATCCATATCCGTTGCCATTACGCAGGCGACAGTGTCCGCGCCCACAAAGCCAGCAATGTCCGGAATCACCAAAAGCTCGGCATTGTGAAGGCTGGGCAAACATGCCTTTGCAGGCAATGTATCTGCCTTAGTCAGCAGCGGTGCGAAGGGCGGTCTCGCTAAGTTATCCACCGGGATCCCCAATAAAAGCTGCTGCATCGTGGGGTTGCCTACTACGCAGACAACACCAATTTCAGCAGGCGCGCAAGCCGCCTTTTGACAAAGGCCTGCAGTCAATTCTGTGACACAGTCACGGATCGCGTCGGTAAGCTGTACCATATGTCCGCTGCAGGCAAGACGGATACGGCTGACCACATCCGCACCAAAGGCGCGCTGGGGATTTGGTGCGCTGGCTGTGGCAAGAAGTTTGCCGGTGTTTTCTTCGAGCAAATAACCGGCAACGGTAGTAGTGCCAATATCGAAAGCAAGACTTTTCTTGCCACGGTAACATCCCTCTTGCGCACGCGCAATGCCTTGGGTCAAAATTTGCTCCCGGGTCAGAGTAGGAATTTCAACCATCATATCCCGGTCAATGACGGTTCGGCAGGATAGGACTTCCCTGCCATTCACTATCACACGGCATTTTCCGCATTTCCCTTCGCCACCGCAGGGAGCATCGGGTGCAAGCCCGGCTTTTTGGAGGATCGTCAATAGACTTGTATCAGCGGCAGCTTCCAGTATTCGGTTTGTGGGCAGAACGGTGATCTTATGCAAGCTGACTCCCTCCCCTCGGTCTTTTAATAAGTGTAGCATTTTTTGTAGGAAAAGGCAAGATGCGGTAATTCTAAATGCAAAATTGCAAATTATAGATTGTACCGGGAGATTGCCACGGCGCAAGTGCCTCGCAATGACATAGATAGGACGAAGGTGCGGTATGGCGGGCAATTCGTGAATCGCCCCTACGAGGGAAACAGATCCTTCGGCGCGGCTTTGGCTTGCTGAGGCTGGCAGAGGATAGACAGAGATACAGTCCGAGAGATTGCCGCACCAGTTTGCAGACGGTGCGCAATGACACAGATTGGGGAAGGCTTGGACACAAAAAGTCCGTGGAGTTTTCTCCACGGACTTTTATGTAATAAATTATCTGACGACGGGACGAGAGCTGGGGGTAACACCCTCGGTGATGCCATTTGCCAAGCCCACCAGGCCCTGCATCTCGCTGGGAATAATGATCTTGGTAGCTTCGCCATCGGCGACAACTTCCATTGCCTGAATTGCCTTCAAGCGGATAACTGCATCGGAAGGTGCATTCTCGTTCAACGCTCTCAAGCCCTGTGCTTCCAGTTCCTTCTCTCTCAGCAAGCCTTCTGCTTCCAGGATCTTCTTCTGCTTCTCAGCTTCTGCGGCCAGAACCATTGCTTCCTTGGCAGCCTCAGCCATCAGGATCTCAGCCTGACGGTTACCTTCGGCTTCCAGGATACGGGCTCTCTTGAAGCGCTCGGCAGTTGCCTGCTGTTCCATGGCGTTCTGAATGGTCAGAGGAGGCAGGATGCTCTCGATCTCTACACGGGTGATCTTCATACCCCATGCGTCGGTTGCTTCGTCCAGAACCATACGGATCTTGGAGTTGATGAGATCACGGCTGGTGAGGGTCTCGTCCAGCTCCAGCTCGCCGATGATGTTACGCAGCGCAGTAATGGTCAGCTTCTGCAGTGCGTGCAGAGGATTCTGCACACCGTAGACATAGAGCTTGGGGTCGGTAACCTGATAGAATACGACTACATCCACCTGCATACGGACATTATCCTTGGTGATGACGTCGCGGATATCCTCGTTAGCGGGGTAGGAGGCGTTAACCTCTCTTGTGCCATCGTAGGAGTTGGTAGTACCACTACGATACTGAGAGGGACGATAATCACCTCTCCGATACTTAGCATCAAGATAGCCATAATCAGCAAACTCTTCACGCTGGTAATTCAAAATATCCTTAGTGGTGAAGTCATAGGGCTGCTTGGTGGGCTCGAGGATCTGCTCGCGCAGGTCGATAACGTACTTATCAATGCGTCTCTTCTTGCGAGTGGGGTCAATGACCTTCATTTTCTCAAGGATCGGGATGTGCATATGTAAGCCGACGCCCCAAACAGCGCGGAACACGCCCAAACGCTCGACGACACGGGCTTCGCCCTGCGGCACGATCTCAACGCATGCCCACAGGATCAAAAATACCAGCAGTAAAACTACAATAACGATCAGAATCATAGCGATACCCCCTTACTCTGCGGTGAACTCTTCCGCAACAGGGAAGACGAAAGCCTTACAGCCTTCAATATGGTGGATACAAACAACGGTGCCCTCTTCGATGGGCTGACCGTCCGTGCTGCGGGCTGTCCACTCCATACCGTCCATTCTGATCTGGCCGACACCAGCAACATTGTCGATGGCAACGGTAACCGGGGCATACTTGCCGGGAATGGCTTCAACATTGGTAAACTGCAACTTCAGCGGAACATTCTTACGGATCATAGGTCTCAGCAGGAAGAATGCGATACCCGCGATCAGGAAGAAAACGATACCCTGCAGAATTTCGGGAACATTCGCAATGCTGAGTACAAGCGCAGCAATCGCACCCGCAATAAAGAAGAGGGACACTTTCGTAATCGCTTCGTTCGCCGCCAACACGTCAATAACGATCAGTGCAACGATCACAGCAATCCAAACAATCGCCAACATATGAACAACTCCTTTGTTTTATGGATACACAATATAATATAGCAAAGAATGCCGCAACGGTCAAGGGTAAATTTATAAAAAATATCAAATATTTCTTGCTTATCCGCTGGGGGTGATGTATAATTACGGCAGAAAAAAGGGTAAGCCCTAAAAATAGGAGGAATTATTTATGTTTAACGCGATGATCGAGGTTCTGAAGGCCAACCCCCGGAAGATCGTTTTCACCGAGGGTCACGATGCCCGTATTCTGGAAGCCACTGACCGTTTGGTCAAGGGCGGCTTCCTGACCCCCATTTTGGTGGGCAATGTGGAGACCGTCAAAGAAAACGCAGCAAAGGGCGGCTTCAACATCGAGGGTGTGGAAATTCTGGATCCCCTGACCTACCCCGGTATGGACGCTATGGTCGAAAAAATGGTAGAGCTCCGTAAGGGCAAGATGTCTGCTGAGGACTGCCGCGCTGCCCTCTCCAAGGGTAACTACTTCGGCACAATGCTGGTAAAGATGGGTTACGCCGACTCCCTGCTGGGCGGTGCTACTTATTCCACCGCCGATACCGTCCGTCCCGCTCTGCAGCTGGTAAAGACCAAGAAGGGTGCAAACCTTGTTTCTTCCTGCTTCATTATGGTACGCGGCGAAGAAAAGCTGGCAATGGGTGACTGCGCTATCAACCTGAGCTATGAGGACAGCGTGGATAAGGAAGGTAATGTGACTGTTTCCGCTGCACGGAAGCTGGCCGAGGTCGCCATCGAGACTGCCAACACTGCAAAGGTCTTCGGCATCGATCCCAAGGTAGCAATGCTCTCCTTCTCCACCAACGGCTCCGGCAAGGGCGGTACTGTTAAGCTTTCCCACGATGCTACCATCGTTGCAAAAGAAATGGCGCCCGATCTGATGATCGACGGCGAGATGCAGTTCGATGCAGCCGTTGCTCCTGAGGTTGGTCAACTGAAGTTCCCCGGCTCTCCCGTTGCCGGCTACGCCAACACCTTCATCTTCCCCACCATCGAGGCTGGTAACATCGGCTACAAGATCGCCCAGCGTCTGGGTGGCTTCGAAGCCTACGGTCCCATCCTGCAGGGTCTTGCTGCTCCCATCAACGACCTGTCCCGCGGCTGCAATGCCGACGAGGTCTACAAGATGGCCATCATCACCGCCGCAATGGTATAATGCAAACATAACGAATCCCGAGCAGAATTTTCTGCCCGGGATTTCTTATTTCTTAGGACGAATACCAAAGCGGCTGAGCATTGCTTTTTGTTCGGCAATTTCCTCTTTGCTGAGTTTTCCGGTCTCTGTTGCCCACTTGAGTGCCAAGCTTCCCCGTTTTGTAACAACCTGAACACAGCGAGCACACCACGCCGCGGGCAGAAGGATCGTCTTTCCCTTGCACCACGGGAATTTGCTTTCCAAGTCTTCCTTGGAAGGGAATATCCGTTTGCTAAGCGCAGAAGCACCGCTTTCCCCCGCAGACAGCGCCGCCGCATTGCGCACTGCTGTATTTGCATTTCCGTACTGTCCCTCGGAGAGGATATATTCTCCCAGCTCCTGCAAAAGGACGGTTTCTTCCCCATCGCCAAACCAACACTCCGCCAACGCCTCTATGTTATGGGCAAAGTCCAAAAGACCGAAGCACTTTAGTTCTTTTTCTACGGTTTCCCAATCCGGTTGGGGCTTTCGCAGATTGCAATTTACCCAAACATCCGCAAGAAATCGCACACCTGCACCGCCCGCTACAAAATGATTGGCGAGATGGCAAAGCGTATTTAAGTAGAAGCCTTCCGGGGTCAGTTCGGTACAATCCTCGGTGGCATACTGCCAGCCGGGATTGATCTGCGTACCTACCGGGGTATCGTGGTGGATAAGGTTGGGATGAAATTCTACCTCCAAATTCCCAGGGAAACGGAAATTACGATGGTTTCCGTCGCCGTCCTCCGCTTTTGCGCCCATCTCAGCAGCGATTTTATCCAGCTTGGGATAATCCTCTGTATGGACTAAAATATCGAGATCACACATTGTACGAAGGGCAGGCTCCGGGTAGTCCTTTTTCAGGCTTGCGCCCTTCAGGAAGATATGGGGAACATTTGCTTCTCCCAGCTTCTTTGCAAGCTCTCCTTTCAGGTGCATAAACTGGGCATCCTGAAAGATCGCCGTATGGTAGGCATCGGAGAGGATCTTCTTTGCCGGTGGTGGAAGCATTTCCCAGCTGCCGTTTTTGTGCAGTCCATCGTAGACAAGGGGCGCTACCGTATGTCGCATAGAAAGACCTACGAACTGCCGCCAATCTACATTTTCCGGCACCGTATAAGTTTTTCCATTCAAGGCGCAGGCCAACGCATCGATCAGCAGCTTTTGTTCCGTCGTCATTCTGTCTTTCTCCAAACCATCTTATTTACCACACCGGTGTAGGACTGGATCAGCTTTACCACCTTGGTGGACACATTCTCTTCCACATAGTCCGGCACCGGAATGCCGTGATCGCCGTTTTTCACCATTTCTACTGCGGTATCCACAGCCTGCAAGAGGCTCTTTTCATCGATGCCGGCCAGCACGAAGCAAGCCTTATCCAGCGCTTCGGGGCGTTCTGTAGAGGTGCGGATGCAGACTGCCGGGAAGGATTTGCCGACAGAGGTAAAGAAGCTCGATTCCTCCGGCAGCGTACCGCTGTCAGATACCACCGCGAAGGCGTTCATTTGCAGGCAGTTATAATCGTGGAAGCCTAAAGGCTCGTGGCGGATCACACGCTTATCGAGTTTGAAGCCGCTACTCTCTAACCGATTACGGCTTCTGGGATGGCAGGAATAGAGGATGGGCATATCGTAGGTTTCCGCCATCTTATTAATTGCCGTAAAGAGGGATGTAAAGTTCTTTTCGGTATCGATATTTTCCTCCCGGTGGGCAGAAAGAAGGATGTATCTCCCCTTCTCTAAACCTAAACGGGTATGAATATCGCTGTTTTCAATTTTTTCGAGGTTACCCCGGAGAACCTCTGCCATAGGGGAACCGGTTACATAGGTTCTCTCTTTTGGCAGACCGTTATCTGCCAAATACCGCCGTGCGTGTTCAGAGTAGCATAGATTCACATCGGAGATAATGTCCACGATTCGGCGGTTGGTTTCCTCCGGCAGGCACTCATCCTTGCAGCGGTTGCCGGCCTCCATATGGAAAATGGGGATATGCAGCCGCTTTGCGCCAATGACGGACAGGCAGGAATTGGTATCGCCCAGCACCAAAACCGCATCCGGCCGTGTCTCTACCATCAGCTGATAGGATTTGGCGATAATATTACCCATTGTTTCGCCTAAATCCTTGCCTACGGCATCCAAGTATACCTCGGGATCCTCTAATTCCAAGTCCTTAAAGAACACACCGTTGAGGTTATAGTCATAATTCTGACCGGTATGGGCAAGGAGGGTATCGAAATACTTCCGGCACTTGGTGATTACCGCCGACAGCCGAATAATCTCCGGCCGTGTGCCCACAATGATGAGAAGCTTCAGCTTTCCGTTATTCTTGAAAGAGATCATAGTATATCCTCATTTCGTCTTAAATTTCAAAATGACTTGGTGGACAATCGCTGTCATTAGCAGACCCGCCAAGGCGCCGGAAAAGTCAATTAATACATCGGTTACAAGGCTTCCGCGCCCCGCATAGACTTGAATCCATTCATCCCCTACCGCTATCAGCAGCACGATGAGCATAGGCAAGGAAATCAACCGTTTGTCCAATTCGTATCCTAGGCAAATCGCAAAGCCGCCAACAAATAGCCCCAAAATAAAAAACTCTATCACATGGGCAAGCTTGCGGATCAGGTTGTGAAAAATGGATGGCTCGACCTTCTGCTGGGGATCTACAACGCCCTGGATCTTGTCTGCCACCGCAGAGCTTTGGGCGCTGGATTCAGGGATGGATTTCAGAGAATTGCCCCAAATAAACATAGTCGTTAGCAAGGAGAGTGCCGCAAACAGGCATAATAAGTGTCTGATTTTCATATTATACTTTTTCAAAGAAGGTGTCCGGTCTG
>SVLR01000046.1 GCA_015067785.1 Oscillospiraceae bacterium | reverse complement strand
TTCGCTAATTTGATCAGTATGGCGGTAGGAATGTCATTTTCTCCGGTCTCATATTTGGAATACCCGGTTTGTGACATACCAAGCATTTGTGCCACCTGCCGCTGTGTCAAATCGTGATCTTCCCGCAGATCCCGTATCCGTTTGTACATAAGTCACACCTCCCATAATGTATATTTATTTTACAATAACCTGAAACAGATTATTGACATTTAACCTAAAATAGGTTAAATTATATTTGGAGGTGAAAACAATGTCCCTTATTGACGAACTGTGGTACGGAAATGTATTACCAACAGAGCATTGCGGACGAAACAACGCTATGCTCAAAAAACACTTTCATTTTATGTTGAAAAACAAAGAAATATTAGACAGTAAATTAAATACTGAACAACTACAGCTTTTGAATGCTTATACAGAAGAATCTGACGAGTATACACAGCTTCTTTCCCTTGAAGCATTCCGGGAAGGTTTTTCGCTGGCAATAAAGCTGTTATGTGAAGCATTTGCAAATGATGCTTACAAAGATTAATAAATACAAGGGACACCCCTCCCGGGGTGTCCCTTAATCATTTGGGTATTTGCGGACACCCGTCCGCGGGTGTCCCTACGGTGCCATCGGGTAACGCCGTAGGGAATGCATTTATGCATTCCACAAACGGATCGGATAAATCCGTTCCCTGCAAATGTAGATCCATCCGCTTGCAGATACCACAATTCTCAATTATCAACTCTCAGTTCTTAATTAAAGAGAGCAAGTGCAGACCGCACTTGCTCTCTTTCTATTATTTTGCAGCTATTCTATCGGGATTTTCCTCGATAACAGCCTTATGAATCCGATTGCCAAGACGCTTAAAGTCCGCCTTCAGTCCACCTGCTTTGATATGCCCTGCAAGCCAAACAACATCCTTCTTAAAGCGCTTTGCATCGAAGATCATGCACAGTCCAAAGGCAAGAGGCGTCACCAAAATGAATGCCGGGAAGATCATCCAGAACCAAGGCCAGTATTTGACCTCCCCCACTGCCATACCGTAGCCCTCGCAGGACACCGGCAGCTTCTTAAACCAGCTGGGGCAGAAAATATCAAACACCGCGCCGATGGGGTCCATCGATCCATCGCCATTGAGCGGCCCCCAAATATAGGAGGTATTCTTATAATTGGGAACGGCACTGCCTGCATCCCGCAGAGGGATGAAACCCAGCTCGCTTTGGAATATCTGATTGAGGATGATGAACAGCATCAGCAGCAAGATTCCCACCGGGGCGACCCAAACACGCTTATAGGACAAGGTGTGCCGTTTCCACAGCACCATCAGCAGCGGCACCGCCATGATCATCCAGTGGTGATAGTAAAAACGCACGATATCCCAAAACTCTGCCATCTGCGCTGCCGCGTCCCCCTTTGCGATCGGCTCCTGGGGATAAAACAGCACGATCAGGCCGCTGATGACACCTACATAGAACATATAGTCCTTTAAGTACTTATTCTTTGTCAAAAAGAAGATGGGAAACAGCGCAATATTGGCGCCGCAAATATTCACAAACCAGGAATCCCGCCATCCCCGGTCGGTCACCGCCAGCTCACCGTTTACAAGCTCTCCATAGGGTGGAATGTACATTTTCAAAAAGTGGAGCAAAAGACCCAGCGCCAGCAGAGAAAACAGCACCGTGTTTTGCACAAAGGGTCGCGCCCTCCGAAAGGCAAAATACAAACCGGTCAATGCGCCCACCTGCACGATCATCCAGAAGAAATACCAAAAATTAAACATTTCGATAACCATAGAAAACCCCTCACCTTTCATAGATTGGCAATGTGTTTTCCATATATTAACATACTCTTAAACAAAAATCAATATTTCTTAATACTTTTTTAACAAGTTAAAAGGAGCGCGCGAAAAGGCCGGGAATTACAAATTACAAGTTATAAATCGTCTGCGAAGCAGACACCACAATTGTCAATTCTTAATTAAAAAGAGCAAGCACGGAATTGTGCTTGCTCTTTTTATTACTTCGTAGGCTCTACGTGCCAGATCTCGCTTGCGTACTGGGCAATCGTCCGGTCGGAGGAGAACTTTGCGCCGCTTGCCACATTGATGAGGCACTTTCGGCCAAAGGCGATCCGATCGCTATAATCCCGATTTACACGGAGCTTGGCATCCAGATAAGACTGATAATCCAGCAGCAGGAAGTAGTGATCTGCCTTGTGCCAGTGGGTACCGTCCAAAAGCGCGTGGTACAGCTCTCTCTGGCTGTCGTCGGTGGGAACGGTGCCGTCTACCAGGGTATCGATGGCGCGGCGCAGGTAAGGATTACTGTCGTAAATGCCGCGGGCATAGTAGCTGTCGCGGACACTGTTGATCTCATCCACAGTCGCGCCAAAGATATAGTTGTTTTCCATACCGGCTTCCTTGACGATCTCCACATTGGCGCCGTCCAAGGTGCCCAGCGTCACAGCGCCGTTGAGCATCAGCTTCATATTGCCGGTGCCGGAGGCCTCCGTACCTGCAGGAGAGATCTGCTCGGAAACATCGGCTGCAGGGATGATATGCTCCGCGTAGGAGCAGTTGTAGTTCTGTACAAAGACCACCTTCAGCTTTTCGTGGACATCGGGGTCATTGTTGATCATACGGGAGATCCGGTTGATATAGCGGATGACCGCCTTGGCGCGGGCATAGCCGGGGGCAGACTTTGCGCCAAAGAGATAGACAGTGGGCTGGAAGTCAGGCAGCTCGCCGTTTTTCAGGCGGAAGTAGATATCCACGATGGAAAGTGCGTTCAGCAGCTGACGCTTATACTCGTGGAGACGCTTGACCTGCACATCGAACATAAAGTCGGGGTTCAGGATCACATTCTCCTGCTTGTGGATGATTGCGCACAGCTGCTCCTTCTTCTGGCGCTTGATGGCATTGAACTGGCGGACCAGATCATCGTCAATCATGGGCTTCAGGCGGTTCAGCTCGCCCAAGTCCTTCAAAAAGTCGCTGCCGATGCGGTACTTAATGAGCTGAGTCAGCTCCGGGTTACAAAGACCCATCCAGCGGCGGGGTGTTACGCCGTTGGTCTTATTCTGGAAGCGCTCAGGATAAGCAGCATACCAGTCCTTGAACACATCCTCCTTCAGGATCTCGGTGTGGATCTCTGCCACGCCGTTGATATAGCTGGCAGCGTAAATGCTGAGGTTTGCCATATGGGCAGTATTATCCCGGACGATAAAGAGATGGGGATTTTCGCTCTTGAGGCGGTTGTCGATCCGCAGGATGATCTCCACGATCTCAGGCACGACGCTGCGCATCAGTTCCAGATCCCACTTCTCCAGTGCCTCGCCCATAACGGTGTGGTTGGTATAGCAGAAGGTCTTCTGTGCAAGGCAGAAGCTCTGCTCGAAGTCCATACCCTCCAGCATAAGCAGTCGGATCAGCTCAGGGATGGACATAGCCGGGTGGGTATCGTTGAGCTGCACGCAGTAAAACTCCGCAAAATGGGACATATCGGTGCCGTGAACAGACTTATACACCCGCAGCATATCCTGCAGAGATGCAGAGGACAGGACATACTGCTGCTTGATACGCAGGCGCTTGCCCTCCCAGGTGGAATCGTTGGGGTAGAGCACACGGGTGATGTCCTCCGCCTTATTCTTCTGGGTCAGTGCCCGCAGGTAGTCCTGATCGTTGAAGGCATTGAAGTCCAGCTCCTCCTCGGCCTCGCACTGCCACAGACGCAGTGTACCAACATTATCCGTACCGTAGCCGATCACGGGCACATCGTAGGGAACGGCAACAACGGTATGATCCGGGAAACGGATTTTTACCGCATGGTTATACCGGCGGTAGGACCAGGGGTCACCGTACTTTGCCCAGTCGTCAGCCACTTCCCGCTGGCTGCCGTAATCATCGAAGCTCTGCTTGAAGAGACCGAAGCGGTAGCGCAGACCGTAGCCGGACAGAGGGATATTGGTGCTTGCCGCGGAGTCTAAGAAGCAAGCCGCCAGTCGGCCCAGACCGCCGTTACCCAGCGCGTCATCCTCGATATCCTCCAAGATCGCAAGATCCACGCCACGCTCCTGGAAGAGCTTCTTCATCTCCTCCAGAATACCCATATTATAAAGGTTACTGTAAACCAGTCTGCCAATGAGGTACTCTGCGGAAATATAGTAAGCCTTGCGATTGTGCAGACGGGCTGCCTTGCTCTGGCTCCAGTTATCCGCCAGCGCCATCATCACCGCAGTACCCAGTGCGTTATGCAGCTGCTGGGCAGAAGCCTCCCGGAGGGAAACGTCCTCGGTGTATTTCAGCTGACCTTCGGTCCACTTGAGAATTTCCTGACAATTATACGCCATTTTATTGCTCCTATCTGATACACGGCCTTTGCCGCCTGAATATCCATATTATATGATAATAAGTATATCCGGTGCAGTACCAAAGAACACCGCATCGGATATTTTTTACCTTAGATAGAGTAATATGTTTTTTGTGTTTTGTCAAGAGAAATCGCGGAAAATGGCAAACTTTGACGAGAGAAAAAGCTCCGCAGCGTTATGCTGCGGAGCGTAATTTATGTAGCGATTATGCTTCCAGATTGATGCCGGTCTCCATGCCGAATACATGGCAGTTATTGCCGCCGAATACCAGCTTTACAGTTACGCCGGAGTGCAGCTCCTGAACCTGACCGAAGGTCATATTGGAGATGTCAACGATGGCAACGATGTCCTTGTCACCGACAGTAATGTGCAGGTGGACAGAGGAGCCCATCATTTCGTGAACAGAAATTGTGCCCTCAACGCCGGTGCCGTCGGTGGCAAGAGAGATGTGCTCGGGACGCAGGCCCAGCTTGACCTTCTGCTCGGGAACATTGTTCTTAGCGAGGCGCTCCTGCTTGTCATCGGACAGGACGACAGTGTGGCCCTGCAGCTCAACAGCATACTTGCCATTTACCTTCTTCAGCTGAACATCGTCGAAAATGTTCATCTGGGGAGAGCCGATGAAGCCTGCAACGAACAGATTGTAGGGGTGGTTGAACACTTCCTGAGGCGTGCCAACCTGCTGGATGAAGCCATCCTTCATAATAACGATCCGGTCACCGAGGGTCATAGCCTCGACCTGGTCGTGGGTAACATAGATAAAGGTGGTGTCGATACGCTCGCGGAGCTTTAAGAGCTCAGCACGCATCTGGTTACGCAGCTTTGCGTCCAAGTTGGAAAGGGGCTCGTCCATCAGCATGACCTTGGGGTTACGGACGATGCAGCGGCCGATGGCAACACGCTGACGCTGACCGCCGGACAGAGCCTTGGGCTTACGGTTCAGCAGCGGGGTGATGTCCAGGATCTCAGCAGCCTCGCGGACCTTGCGGTCGATCTCAGCCTTGGGCACATGGCGCAGCTTCATAGCAAAAGCCATATTGTCGTATACGGTCATGTGGGGGTACAGCGCGTAGTTCTGGAAAACCATGGCGATGTCGCGGTCCTTGGGAGCCACGTCATTGACCAGACGGTCACCGACATACAGCTCGCCCTCGGAGATCTCTTCCAAACCTGCGATCATACGCAGGGTCGTGGACTTACCACAGCCGGAAGGTCCGACGAGAACGACGAATTCCTTGTCGGCGATCTCCAGATTGAACTCCTGAACAGCGACAACGCCCTGCTCAGTGATCTGCAGATTGACCTTTTCCTTGGTTTCGTCTACCACTTCGTTCTTTTTCTTCTTGTTCAGCTTCTTCTTTTCCTTTGCGTCTTCCGCTGTGAAGGGGTAGATCTTTTTGATGTTCTTCAGGGTTACAGTTGACATACTTTCTTAACTCTAAGCATACCGACTCCTCGCGTATGCTCTCACCAACGCCGGGTAAAACAGCGAGGGCTTTACGACATGTCTCCACTATGCCGCACCGTGAGTCAAACGGATTTATCCTCCTTAAAATTGACAGATGACACCTATATTGGTGGAGTAGATGCCATATGCCGGGATGGTAATATCATACCATATGCAGATCAGATATGCAAGGGTTTTTTATGCATATTTTATAAAAAAAACGGAGATGCGACAAATCATAACCACCGGCCGTGCCGGTGGTATGCACAGGCCCCCTTAGGGCCTACAACCTGCGAGCCTATAGGCTCATCGAATTTTCTTTCGCTTGCGTGTTTTGCCCCACCACCGCAAATGCAGTAATTAGCGCACCGAAGGCTCCCTTGTGTAAAGGGAGCTGTCAGCCGAACAGGCTGACTGAGGGATTGACACTATGAGAACAACCCCTCCGCCCAGTGTGCGCACTGGGCACCTCCCCTTACACAGGGGAGGCTTGCCGCTGCGGCGGGACTGGGCATAGCTAAAGCTTTTTGGAACCACCAGCCGTGCTGGTGGTTTTCTATAAGCAAAAAAGCGCAGCATCCCTATCGGGATGCTGCGAAAAATAACAGAATTACAGGATTAACCGAACCACTGCTCCCAGCCAGTCCAATCGCCGTCCTGACTATCGCTGACATCGAAGCCCAAGAAGGAATCCTGATCGTTGAAGGCCAGCTTCTCTTCAGCAGCAAAGCGAACGATCTCGGCCTCAGGTGCTACATACAGTTCTTTCATATCTACTACCTCTCAATCGAATCTTGCAGTTGACAGGAGCCAAAACTCCACATAGTAAAAATTTCTATGGGTATGATATCACTCTTTTTTATGTTTGTCAACAATAAATTTTCAAAAAACACTGTTATTCTGCTTTTTTCCGTAATTCCTTCATTTTCGCCGAAAACAGAGGCAATTATCGCCATTTCTCCCGTTTTGCAGAATGTTCCGGTTGCATTTTCTAAAAGTCCGTGCTATAGTATTTATTATATACGATCCCGCAAGGAAAGGATGCTTAGAATATGGGAAAATTCGCAAAATCCGTGAAGGTGCTGTTGACCAAAATCAAGTATATCAAAAACATAAAACTGATCGCCGGAATTAGTGTCGGTGTATTGGTGCTTGCTATTGCCATAACAATTCTGTTGGCAGGAATGCAAAGCCCTCCCCTCACCCCCGCCCAGCAGTATATCAAGCTGGAGACCAACCTGCTCCACAGCTTGATTAACAGCGTCCCGGATAAATCACCCGACGATGCCCTCGTTACAAATATCGACATTCTGCCGGCAGATGCACTTCTTTCCCTGCTTGGTATGGAGGATATGGATTGGGCGCAAAAGTTTACCGTTTCCATGGATGCAAAGCTTAAGGATCAGCTGCAGGAGACCCTTTGGGGTTTCAAGCTCAATGATAAGCTGCTGCTGACCGCCAATACGATCGCGGACCCCGCATCCGGCATTACCTATCTGCTGGTTCCCTCTATCAGCGAACATTATCTCAAGATCGACGACAGTATCGCAATCGATACAGAAGGCGGCGCAGTTGCCGGCAGCGCAACGGCCATCACCGATTTTCTGTCTACCCTCAACATCTCCGAAACCGAGGTTGCAAAGTCTCTCCTTAATAAATATATCGATGTCTTCTTTGCCCATATGACCGAGGTGGATAAGCAAAGTGAGGTTATTTATATCGGTGATAAAACCCAGACCGTCGACGGCTACACCAATTACATTACCGAAAAGGTCTTTACCAACGCCTTCCGGGCAGTTCTCAACGAAGCCCGCAGCGATGTGGCACTCAAGGCAGTATTCCCCGAAGATACGGATTATGTGGAAATGATCGACACGATGCTTTCAAACTTGAGTAAGGATCCTGCCAACGACCGGAATGACGCCGTCGTATTAAAGCTCTATGTGGACGGTGACGGCCATATGGTAGGACGCAGCCTGATCCTCCCCGAGACAGAGGATTCCTATATGTCTGTGCAGTGCATTACCGTTACCGACGGTGACAGCACCGCGCTGAAGCTCCGCTATGAAGGCATCGATATGGGCTACGAGCTAATGCTCGATGGCAACGGCAACGGCACTCTTTCTATGGTCCAGCCGGACCAGTCCGTGATCCTTGCCAATCTCGCTTATACCGGCACTAAGGAAAACGGCACCTGCCAGATCACCCTCTCCGACTTTATTGAAAACACCCTTCTTCAGTCCACCGAGCTGGATCCCAAGCTGGAAATCAAGTGGATCGGCAGTGATCTGTCCTTCCATCTGTATCTGTCTACCGAGCGGCTTGTGACCGTCAACACCTCCACCACCTCTAAGGAAGGTCCCCTCGAGGATATCACGGTTCCCGAAGCCTCCCTTGACTACAGTGTACAGGAAGAATACGAGCAATATATGCAGTCTATAGACTGGAGTGTTGTACGCGCCAATCTGCTGGATGCCGGCGTTCCCAAGAATATTATCGACTTCCTCCTCGGCAAGGAGTAATCAACAAAATCTATATCAGCTCTGTCCGGCACTGGGTATCAGTGCCGGATACCCATTGAGGTAAACTATGGAATTAGAAATAAAAAGCATTCAAAAGCGCTTCCGCAAGGCTGAAATTTTGAAGGATGCTTCCCTGAAAACCGAAAGTGGCAACTGCATCGGCATTTTGGGCAGCAACGGCACCGGTAAATCTACGCTTCTTAGCATCCTTGCAGGCGTCCAGACTCCGGACAGCGGTGCCTTTTACTTAGACGGGCAGAAGCCCACAACCCGGCAGATTGGCTATGTTCCTCAGGGCACGCCCCTGATGGAGGAGCTGACCGCCCGGGACAATCTCCTTCTTTGGTATAGCCGGGAGGAGATGGAAAAGGAGCTTAAAGACGGTGTTTTGCATATGCTGGGCATCGATGAGTTCCTGAACAAACAAGTCCGTAAGCTCTCCGGCGGTATGAAAAAGCGGCTGTCCATCGGCTGCGCTGTCTCTCAGCACCCTCCGGTGCTGCTGCTGGATGAGCCTACCGCCGCGCTGGATCTCATTTGCAAGGAGCAGATCCGCGCCTATCTGCAGGCCTATAAGGAGCAGGGCGGCATCCTGCTGCTGACCACCCACGACCCCGAGGAGCTTGCCCTGTGCGATGCCACCTATATTCTGAAGGACGGAGTGCTTACCCCCTACTGCTTCGATGGCGATATGCAGAAGCTGGTAGCAAGTCTTTGATATGAAGAACTATTTTATTTCTCAAGGTAAGCGGGCGCTGCGGCTGCTCCCCGGCCTGCTTCTCATAGCCGCGCTGCTGTTTATCTGCTTAGGCGCGGTCTTTTCCGCTGTCTCCACAGATACCCAGCAGGAAAATACAACAAAATTCCGGATCGGCTTAGTTGGCACCGTTGGTGACAGCTATCTGGAGTTGGGCATTGCTGCGATGCAGATGATGGACTCCACCCGCCTTT
Source organism: Oscillospiraceae bacterium (assembly GCA_015067785.1). GTDB lineage: Bacteria > Bacillota > Clostridia > Oscillospirales > Oscillospiraceae > Faecousia. The sequence goes on along the minus strand of SVLR01000046.1, from coordinate 2,180 downwards.
CTATGGAGCTTGTGACCATGGAGGAGCCGGAGGCGGCAGACGCACTTGCAAAGGGGGATATTACCGCCTATGTGGTGGTCCCGGAAAACTTTGTATCCTCGGCACTGTCCGGTACGATGCTGCCCATGTCCTTTGTCAGCAACACCGATGCCGCCAATTTCACGACCTTTATTAAAGAGGAGATCACCGGTATGATCTCCGACATTTTGCTCTCCTCCCAAAAGGGCAGCTACGGTGTTGCCAATGCGCTAAAGGACGCAGGCTTCGGACATATTGCCGGTAAAGAGTCCGGAAATGCCAGTATTGAATATGTAAAGTTTATCTTAAACCGCGGAAAGGTTTATAATGCCACCTCTCTGGGCATTGCCAGCGATCTGAGCCTGCAGGATTACCTGCTGTGCGGTCTCTCCGTGCTGGTATTTCTTCTTTGCAGTCTCCCCTTTGCCCCCTATGTCATTAAGAGAGACGATTCCCTCTCCCAGCTCCTTTGGGCAAAGGGCTGTTCCCCTACCCGGCAAACACTATGCGAGTGGGGTGTGTATTTCCTTTGTATGCTGATCCCCGGAGAGATCCTGCTGCTGGTCATTCAGGGAGACGGTGCACTGAGCATTGGCGCAATACTCTCCGCCTTTGCCGCCTTTTTCGCACTGACCGCCCTGTCCTTTTTCCTCTTCACCCTGGCAAGGGACTATATGGCAGGTGTGCTGCTCCATTTCTTCGGAACGCTCACCCTCTGCTTCATTTCCGGCTGTATGTACCCGGTGTATTTCTTCCCGGTAGCGCTGCAAAAGGTATCCGCCTACTTACCTACCGGTCTTGCCCGTGCCCAGCTTTCCGGCTGTATCACCGGCAAAACAGAGCTTTTGACGACCCTGCTGCTTCTTCTTTACGGTATCGTCTTCCTAACACTGACGGTGCTGCTTAGCCGTAAGCGGCTGAAAGGAGGTCACCAATGAAATACGGAAAATGGTGTCTTCTCTTTTTGAAGCGGCTTTACCGTAAGCCCATCTTCTTAGCCCTTTTGCTGCTGATCCCCCTGCTGACCTTCGGCTACAGCTCCCTCTCCCGGGAGGACAGCGGTATCCTCACCGTTGCCGTTGCCCAAAGAGACAGTGAGGACGCCTTTGCCGCCCAGATGATCGCTGACCTGTGCGAAAGCAGCCAGCTTATCCGCTTTACCCTCTGCGAGACTGCCGGGGAGGCCGAGGAGCTGGTGACCTACGGCAAGGCAGACAGCGCCTGGATCTTTGACGAGGACCTGAAAAACAAGGTAGCCGCCTTTGTGGCAAAGCCTGAGCGGCGCAATGCCTTTATCGATGTCATCGAGCGAGAGGAAAGTATGTTCCTCACCATGACCCGGGAAAAGCTGGGCGGCTTCGTCTTTTCCTACCTCTCCCCGGAGTTTTATCTGCAATATGTCCGCAACAACCTGCCCCAGCTGAACGGCATGACCGACAGCGAGCTGATGGCGCACTACGATGCGGTTTCCCTCAGCGACGACCTCTTTACCTTTGCCGCCCGGGAAAGCGCGCCCAAGGAGCAAAGCTATTTACTTACCCCGGTGCGGGGCTTACTTGCCATCGTGACGCTGCTGTGCGGTATGGCGGCGGCAATGTTCTATGTAGAAGATACCCAGCAAGGGCTTTTCTCCCGGATCCCTATGAAAAATCTGCCGGCAATGGAGCTTTTGTGCCAGCTGATCGCCGTGGGCAATGTGGCGCTGGTAGCAACCCTTGCCATGCTGATCTCCGGTCTTGGCGCGGAGCTTCTTCCGGAGATTGGGCTTCTTGTACTCTATGTTCCCTGCGTCAGCCTGTTTTCTATGCTGCTGCGCCGAATCCTCAGGGGAACCGTTGCGCTGGGTGTGGCAGCACCGCTGCTTGCCATCGTCGCTCTTTGCGTCTGCCCGGTATTTTTGGACTTGGCGCAGCTTCGCACCTTCTCCATGCTCCTGCCGGTGAACTATGCCATCCGGGGTGCTTATAACCCCATCTATCTTCTGTATATGGGCATTCACACCGCCGTCTGCGCCGCCGGCTGCTTCCTGCTGGACAAGACCGTAAAAACGGTATAAAGACATTCGTAGGGACGATTCACGAATCGCCCGCCATATAAAAAAGCAACCGCAGCACCCATCACAGGTGCTGCGGTGATCTTTTATCAAATATACATTCTTTACT
>SVLR01000045.1 GCA_015067785.1 Oscillospiraceae bacterium | reverse complement strand
AGAATTGCCTCCGGCATTGCCGGTTGGAAAGGAATGATGTAGATATAAAGCGAAAGGAGCAGCCGATATACAAGATTCGGAAGCATGCCGTATCGCTTGACCAGGTAGTGGTAAAGAAGGTTGGACGCAATGGCAGGGAACAGAACGATCCCCACAAAGTCCATGAAGCGGCTTGAGGAGGTGATCAGCGCGATGCTGCCGAGAGCCAGCGCTTCGGCAACCACGCACAGCAAATACCCGAATACATCAGCCCACCGATCGTCCTGCGCCCTCAGAGCGCTGCGGATATATTCAGACAGTACAATGATGACTCCGGCTGGCAACGCCCGTGTCCAAAAGAATTTTGGACGGGTGTAGGCGTTGCGCACAAAGCCGAATCCAAGACCTGTCACATACAGTAGGACAAGGCTCAGAATGCTGATCACGGTCATCAGCAAAAGAATTTGATTTTTATGCATGGAGTAAATGCTTCGTTTCTTAATAAACAGATGCACGCATACTCCGGCAAGCGCAAGCAATACCATGGCTGCAATCCTGCCGCTGTTCTCCCCCGGCAACAGCAGAAAAAGCGAAAGGACGGCAAAGATAGACCCAGAAATTACATGAAGCAATCGTTTGTCTGTCATTTGCCGTCCTCTCCTTTATAAAATCAAATTATTTGCTTTTTTCGTGATCCAATTTATGCAGCGTTTTCTGCGATGAACTTGAAGACGAAATCAGCGGAGGTCTCCTGGGTCACACTGTTGGCAACGGTAACGGTTACATGGATGTCAACAGTTTGACCGGCAGCCAGGGCAGTGCCTTCAGCGGGGAAAGCAGTAGTGCCGTTATCCAGCGTATAAGTAACATTAAATACGGTGGAGTTAGAGTTGGTGGCGGGTTCTGCGGCAAGCTTCAGGACGGAGTCCACATCGCCGAAGTTCTTCACACGGAAGACGATGGTCTTGGTGTCGCCCTGACCCTTGAAGCTGGTGATGTGGAAGGATGCCTGGTCCAGAGGTACGTTGCAGGAAGCGGTGTAACCCAGGTTTGCGCTGGCGAGCACATCGGACTGCACATTGCCGTCTACCACGATACCGTATGGAAGACACGACCATATTTTTCGTCCAATACCTGAATGGCTTGCTCAGAACGTTCAAAAAACAGTTCAATTATTCTTTCATCATCCATCTGCTCGACCTCCTTTCACCTATATACTACGGTTTTGTAGCCAAAAACTACAAAAAAACGTTTTTATTATAACCAGTAAATTTATGTTGCCAAGTTCTAAAGTGTTGGTCACCATGACAAGAGAAACCCCGAAAAACCTTGTGTTACCAAGGCTTTCGGGATTGCATTTATTATTCCCACTCGATGGCGGTTTTTTGGCTTTGTAGATATATAGTAGTTGCTGGTATATTAGCATTCGAGATGTAGTGCTATTATACCAGTTATTTTCTTTTACTTAAGCTTTGTTGGTCAAAAGTTGGTCACGGTTTTTGCGGAAATACAGCGCAAATTTTGTGCTTCACTACATCATCATTTTGCTGCTTTTTATGCTTTAATGTGCACGTATTCATTATAACAAAAAATATAAATATTTCAAGGCTTCGGTCATATTTGGCGCGAAGCCTAGTGGTTAGAACAAATGGATCGAGTATATACTTTGCAACGTTAAACAAAAAAATGTGTGACCATTACATCTCCTTAATAACACAGCTTTACCTTTGCCGATAAAGCGAACATTTACCTGTCCCCAATTGGCTCTCATTTTATTTTTTGTGAATTCCTTTATACAAGTGCGCAATGTTCATATCTTCATCCATATCCAAACCATGGGAGCCGCAATTGCCGTCGATCTCGTGACAGCCGTGATCCATAGCAAAGCCCAGCAGGGTGTTGTGAACTGTCCAATGGGTTTGAATGAGCTCATAAAACATACCAAATGCGCGGGCGTTTGCTCGCAGCTCAGCCAGGGCTTCGGGGTTCTCTGGCCCAAATTTATGCATAACCGAGTCGTAATTGCCGTTATACACTGCGATAAAATCATACTTGTCCGCCAAGATCAGCTCCGCTGCCTTGGCGTTTACTTTTTCCACAGAATCGAGAATGTAGTAATCCATTTTTCGCTCTAAATAGATGCATGACATACTGTCATTTTTCGTTGATACAATGGCAGGCCTTTTTCCACTGCGGATCAGAGCATCGAAGATGGTATCAATGGTGATCACCGGCTTTACATAGGCCTTTATGCCATGTACCTCTGGCTGAGCGCCGGTGTACATCGTGCCGAAGCAGACTGGGGTCACAGAGGGCATCACAGAGCATAGAGGAAGCTGCACATCTGCGATGTCGTTGGCTTCCGCAAGAAAATAGGCATACTTCTGCCCGATCCATTGGGCGATGGCATCCGGGTTATACATAAATACCCGGTCTGCGCCTTCAGAACCGAAAATTTTGTCTATGTATGCGCATAGCTCAGGATTGGCAGGCGCAGCCTGTTCTGGCGGATTGATGCCCAGCCCGTAACAAAGGGCAGCGCAGATACTGTCCAGTGAAGCTTGATTGTGCATAGTTATCTCCTTTATCCCTGCAACCAGAGTTTTCGTTCCATATAAGCGTCGACGGATTCCTTGATCTTGGGAGAAACACAGTAGGAAAGGTTAGGGGTGTTGACAACCGAGTCGGTAAATCTCAGAATGTATTTTGCGTCTGCCAGAAGCTGCTTGGCAGATACGGTTTCTTTTGTATCGTAACGGGTGTGGATGGTGGCTGTGTGCGCCGGCGCATACCGGGCAAAGGACACCGCAGGAACACCGTAATAAGCGAAGGAATTGGAATCGCTGGCGCGGATCCCGTAGCGGACAGAGCCTGCGATACGGTGCTTTTTCAAAAAGCTTTCCAGCGTGTTCTGCATTTTTTCGTCTGCGCAGGAAAATGCCACAAACTCGCCCATTACGCAGCCAAGCATATCTAAATTGATGTTCAAGACCGCCTTTTCTAAATCGTTATCCCGACAATAGGCTAACGAGCCTACCAAATCACTTTCCTCACTGCCGCACCACAAAAGACGGATATTGCGGTGGTGAGGATGCCGGGAAAAGTATTCTGCAAGGTACAAAAGGACGATACAGCCGGACATATTATCGTATGCGCCGTCAGAGAGCGCAGTGGAATCATAATGAGCGGACACGATTACAGTTTCTTCGGATTCTCCGGGTAGATCCAATAGGACATTCTGGGATTGGGCGGGGTAAGGCGCTTGTTCCACAGTCAAGCTGCAACGCTTGCAGCCGCTTTTGACCAGGGTGATCGCATCTGCCGAATGGATATGTACGGCGGGCATTTTGGAATTGTGGGGGACGGTAAAGAAGATATCCCGCCGTTCCAGATCCCGGTCGGGGAAATACACATTTCCACTGTAAGTGATACAGCCTTTTGCGCCGTTTGCTGCCAAAAGGTCATAGAGCTTATGATCCAGCTTTTTATCAGTCAGAACAATTTTATCCTTGCATTTTTTTAGGGAGATCGTATCCGTTCCCTGTAAATAATAAAATGCTCCATCTACGGTTCCGCAAGCGCTGCCGTAGTAACCGGCGCAGGGGATCTGCCGGCCATCTGCGGTCAGAGTTTCCGCGGTGACCGTAAACAATGTCCGGGGAAAGGTCTGCAACCGGGCGGTAAGACCCAATGCTTTGCAGGCACAGATCAAATAATCTGCGCCTGCTTTTTCCGAAGATGTGCCGCCGATCCGGGGATATGCGGTATCAGCAAGAATTTGGTTAATATCTTTCATGTTCATTATAAAACCCCTCTATATGCAAATATATACAAAGTTATGAGCGAGGCAATTTTGCAGAACAATCGTATCTTCATATCAATGTTACCACTTAAAATAAAAGATTACAAGTATGTCTAAAAAAGAGGGACACTGTTGGTCAAAGGTTGGTCACAGCTTTTCGGAGATACGGAGCAATTTTGCGTTGCAATACATCGGTAATTTGACCACTTTTTATGCTTTGATATTTACCTTGTTTATTTTACCGCGAAGCATAAATATGTCAAGACACATAATGCACGCGCTTTGGTAAGCCGACCATCAAAAAGATCATTGCCTCCGTCGTTGGTTTTCTCGGGATCGTCGTCCTGAACATCAACTCAGGTGGAATCTCATTTAGCATCGGAGATCCTTTGATCCTTTGTGATTCGTTTTGCACGGTATTCTCAAACGTAATAAGCTAAAAGGTATTTGACTGTGCAGCGCCCATACCTACTACGGGAATTTCAAGTTTTTCGGCGGAATCGTTCTGTTTGCCGTAGGTATCGCAATTTCTTTAGTAAGCACGCTTCCTTATTTTAGAAGGTCAGAAAGCGGTAATGATTGAAACGATTTCGTCGCCGATGCGTCCCTGGGCTTCGGCGGTTTGACCGCCGATGTGGGGAGTGACAGAGACCTTGGGATGGCTGTAAAGCGCCACATTGGCGGTGGGTTCTTCCTCAAAAACATCCAGCGCAGCACCTGCCAGCTTTCCGTCATTGAGGGCATCCAGCAGCGCATCCTCTGCAACCACACCGCCGCGGGCAGTGTTGATAAGGTACGCAGTAGGCTTCATCATAGAAAGCTCAGCTTTGCCCAGTACAGGCTTTTTATCCCCAGGCATTGGGATGTGCAGGGACACATAGTCGGAGACCTTCAGCAGTTCCTCCAGGGACAGGTATGTATACTGGGACAGCGTCTTCTTCTCACCGCTGCGGCAGGTGTATACCACTTGCATGCCCAGTGCTTGCGCCCGCTTTGCAAGCTCCTGGGCAATTCTGCCCATACCGATCAGACCCAGGGTCTTTCCGCCGATCTCTGTGCCTTCGTACTGCTTTTTGTTCCACTGACCGGAGCGCATGGTGGCATTGGAAATACCGATATAGCGGGCAAGAGAGAACATGTGTCCCAAAGCAAGCTCTGCAACGGAGGCTGAGCTTGCGCAAGGGGTATTGCGAACAGAAATCCCCTTGCCTTCCGCATAGGCAACATCAATGTTATCCACACCAACACCGCCGCGGATGATCAGCTTCAGCTTGCCTTTAACCGCCTCGTCAATGTGGTTTGCCCGCACCTTGGTCTTGGAGCGGACCACCACACAGTCAAATTCCTGCAGTGCAGCGCCCAATTCCTCAGGCTCATAAAACTGTTCCACTACCTCGTGTCCATTATTCCGCAGCTGGGCAATGGCAGACCCGCTCATACCGTCAGTTACCAGGATTCGCATAGTATTCGCTCCTTTTTATTTGTGTTCTTCTTCAAACTTCTTAAGAAAATCAACCAGCGCTTCCACGCCTTCCTTGGGCATTGCGTTGTAGATGGAGGCCCGCAGTCCGCCAACGGACTTATGCCCCTTCAAATTGTCATAGCCCGCAGTCTTGGTTGCCTTCACCACCTGGGCATCCAGTTCCGGGGAAGCAGTAACGAAGGGCACATTCATAAGGCTTCGGATATCCTTTTCTACCGTACCGCCGAACATTTCGGACCGGTCCAGGAAATCGTACAAAACCTTTGCCTTTTCTTCGTTGCGTTTATTAATCGCTTCCAGGCCACCGATGCTCTTGAGGTACTTGAACACCTTGCCACAGCAGTAAATCGCCCAGCAGTTGGGAGTATTGTACATAGAGCCTGCATCCGCATGGGTCTTATACTGCATATAAACAGGCAGATCCTCCAGATCGTCACGGATCAAGTCCTCACGGATGATGACCACCACCATACCGGCAGGGCCAACATTCTTCTGAACGCCGGCATAAATGAGACCGTAGTCGGACACCTTGCAGGGCTTACTGAGGAACATAGAGGACTGGTCAGCCACCAGGATCTTGCCCTTTGTGTTGGGTAGCTTCTGCCAAGTGGAACCATGGATGGTCTCGTTTTCGCAAATATAAACATAGTCTGCATCCTCAGGGATGTCCAGATCAGAGCAATTGGGGATATAAGTATAATTCTTATCCTTGGAAGAGATAACCGTGACCTCGCCCACCTTTTTAGCCTCGGCGATTGCCTTTTTAGACCAGGCACCGGTCTCAATATACACGGCCTTACCGTTTTTCATAAGATTCATGGGGATCATGGAAAACTGCAGGGTAGCGCCACCTTGAATGAACAAGACCTTATAGTTTTCGGGAATGTTCATCAGATCCCGCAGATCCTGGACAGCCTCATCGTAGATCTGCTGGAATTCGGGGCTGCGATGGGACATTTCCATCACGCACATACCGCTGCCACGGTAGTTGAGAAGCTCTTCCTTAATCTCCTCCAGCACAGGCTCCGGCATCATAGCGGGACCTGCGGAGAAATTGAATGTACGACCGTATTTCATAGTAATTACCTCCGTTTTGTAAGGTTTTTGCAACTCTCTTTTTTCATTGTACAGCAAGCGGATCAAACCGTAAAGAATTTGACAAAATGCAGTTGCTAAACTTTTGAAAGTCTAGTACAATATAAAAAACGCAACGCGGGAGGTACATATGGAATTACTGCAGCTGCAATACTTTTTTGAAAGCGCGAAAACAGAGAATTTTGCCAAAACGGCAGAACGGCATTATGTGCCCACATCCTCGGTTTCCGGCAGTGTTCGCCGATTGGAAAAGGAATTGGGCTGTCAGCTTTTTGACCGTTCCAGCAACCGGCTGACCTTGAACCGGAACGGAAAGCGTTTGTTCCAGGCGCTTCAGGTAGCCTTTGATGAGATCGACAGCGCCGTAAAGGATCTGACGACTGTAGAGGACAACCGGGAGATCCGGCTGCTGGTGCGGGCCATGAGAGGCAATGTGACAGATTACATTATCGAATACAACCGTGCAAAGCCCCACATACGCTTTCAAATCAATTTTGATAATGCCAGTCAGGACTTCGAAAACTACGATATTATCATCGATGAGCGTTCCGACCTGTATCCCACCTACGAGCGAACGGAGCTTTGTCATATGCGCTTGCTGCTGGTGGTATCCCGCGACAGTCCGCTGGCCAGAAAAAAGCTGACGATGAAACAGCTGGCAGGACAGCAGTTTATTACCCTGGGTGAACAAAGCCATATGCACAAGATCTTGCTGGATGCCTGCAAAAAGGCAGGCTTTCAACCGGATATTTCCATTCGCAGTAACGATATGAAATATTACGAAAAGCTGGTGGATTCCGGCATCGGTATCGGTGTGGAGCGGAACAATCCAAGAAGTATCCGGCAGCGGAACATTGCATATCTGGATGTTTCCGACTTTGTAGAGGAATCCGTTGTATTCGCTTACTACAAAAAAGAAGCTGCCTATGGTAACATTGAGCAGTTCCTGCAATTCCTTAGCAGCAAGGATTTTATATAAGTGAAACATCCGGGAGTCTAAATGAACCGTACTCCATTTTTAGATAGGTGCGATATAATACTTGTACTGAGAAATGGGGTGTTTTGCTGATAACGAGTTGAACCATGAATTCCGTGCAGAGAAATCCAACCAAAAGTGGGTAACGGATGTAACAGAGTTTCGTGTGTTTGGGCAGAAGCTTTATCTATCTCCAATTCTTGATTTAAGCAGCGGAGATATTGTAACTTACACAATCTCGGATAGTCCCAAAAGCCTTCATTGAGTGGGAATAAGTATAAAAAATGCCATCTGCGAATTGTGATATGCAGAGGGCATTTTTTATAATGTCAGAGAATAATCCAAATTGTTCCTTTGGGAATAATTTGGATTGTACGATGACAATCCCCTTTATTCCCACTCGATGGGAGATTTTTGGCTTTGTAGATATATAGTAGTTGCTGGTATACTAGCATTCGAGATGTAGTGCTATTATATCAGCTATTTTCTTTTACCAAACTTTTGTTGGTCAAAAGTTGGTCACTGTTTTAAAGGAAATACGGCTCAAATTCCGCATTTCTATGCCGGAGATTTTGCCTCCATTGCGCCAGCTTATGCAAAAAATAGGTTGCTGCCAGCAGGTCTGCGCAGCCGCCGGGAGAGAGATTACGGGCAATAAACCCATCATCCAGCGCTTCGATCTGCTGGATCGCAGGATACCGGGACGCAGACAAAAGTTCGCTTGTGGCTTTTGCTGCCCACTGCGCGCCTGCTTCTCCGCCTCTTTTGTAAAGATTTGTATCCGCTACATTGGCAATCAGGTGCAGCAGCGTATATACGCCTGCATCGTTTTCGGAGAAACCGTCCGCAAGGAACTGCCGAAAACACGGCAGCCCGATATTTCGTACAGACGGAAGTCCCTCTGCGATTTCGCCCCGGATCCCCCGCATGCCCTGCTGTAAATACAACCGTTCACCGGCAGTTTTGCCCTTTGCAGACGCAAAATCCTTCTGCACGAAAGTGTGGGCAATCCTCACACATTCGGCTAAGATTTCCCCGCTGTCGGCGATGGGTTTGTCTGCTGACCACAGTCTACCGACGCTTCCGCAAAGGATACCCAGGGTATAGATCGCGCCCTTGTGGGTATTGATGCCGCCTGTTGCGCTGAACATCGTTTTCTCTGCTTTCAAGCCTGCATCCCGCAGCAGGGGGAATGTCTCCTCCGACGGTCTGTGGGCAGTTTCCTGTCCGATTTGGACACACCTTTTGAAATAGGGTTGCAGAGCCCGCGCGCTGATCTCAAAAAGGCGGACATCCATATCCTTATGGCTGCCGTTATTGCGGCGATCCACCAAACCGGGCTTTGGCGTGGTGTGCACCTCATCGATTAAACTTTGGACCGCAATCGATGCAAACTGTTCAGAATCCCGGCTACGAAAATACTGTGTAAGGATGTCCATTGTAACAGTTTGCAATTGCTCTACGGAATGCGCCCGACTGGCGGCACAACCCCGACCGGTCGCACCGCATACGATACAGCCCCGTTGTTTTTCTCGCTCTAATTTTGTACCGTCGGTGTTGATCACATCCATATCGAAAAGGCGGCCCAGCGGGTGTTTTTCTTCCATATCCGTGCAAACCGATTTTAATGCCAAAGCAGGCGCGGAGACCACGTAGTATGCTTCCCAGCCTGTGGGCAATGTCCGGACTTCCCGGAAAAGGATCTTTTCCTGGGGCAGATGACTGTCCAGCAACGCCAAACCGGTACGAAATCCCCGCTGGATCAGCGGTGTTGTCTTTACAGGTCCTGCAATATTCATGGTAAAGCAAAGCAAAGGTGCCCGGTATTCAGTCAGCAAGGCTTGCTGCCGCCGAACCCGGGCCTCTCTTGCATTTAAAATATCCCGTAAACTGACTTCCATCATTAGTCCCAACCCGGTCGCTGGCGCTGGTTATCCAGCCGCTCCAAAAGTCTGTCAGAGTTTTCGCCTACGCAGCCCACCAACAAATACCGGCGTTTGAATTTGTCGTAAATCAAATGATGCATAAGCCGGAAATTCTCGATCTGCCCGGTATGATGCACATGGATACGGGGTCCGTTACATTTATGCACCTTATCTCCTACACTGATGTGATTATCATCCACATAGCCCACGGGAAGATTTTGGGCAATGATCTCATTTACCGATGCTTCCAATGCCGGAATATCAATGTCCGGGGGCGTTTCGGGGAAATAGATGGCAAAGCCATGGCGCACATCGTCGTGTCCGCACCGCTCCCGGTCAAATTCGCACATACACATTTCGCACAGATCCTCGGCTGTATGCGCCATCAGACGGTAGTGCAGAGAGTTGTAGACCGTTTCACGGATCTCTTCCGGCTCCGGTCCAAAAATGTTGGGGCGGGCGATCAAAACCTGCTCACCCACGCCAATCAGAAGGTTGGCATTTGCGCCCAGCAGGGGGTATACCAAATCAAAATGTTCCACTACCACGCGGCGACCTTTTTCCAGTGCTTCCGTGATGGCGTCGGCAAGGACAGACATTTGCGTAAAGCCATTTTCAAAGCGGATATCCACATGGTAAGTATGAGGCGCGAAAAAAGCGAACCCCCGGTCCTGCTCCAGCAGAGGCAACGGACGGACATATACACCGTTGTCATCGTTGGTCAGCTCCAGTCCGGGGAACATACCCCGGATCAGCGCGCTCTTGCCGGAGCCTGCTTCACCGATAATACCGATGAGCTTGTCGTTTGGAGACAGGTACTGCTGTGCCAGCTGTATACCCAGAGAATACATACGGTTATGACCACGGGGAGCAAAATAACTGCTGAGAATGTGGGTCGGTCGTCTTTCTGCCATAGGATCTCCTCCTCATTTTATATGAAATGCTTATCTTTCAGGTAAGTAACGGTAGTATGGGGAACAAGGGAACGCAATGCTTGCAGATCTTTGTTTTCCAGCGCATTCCGCACAGCGCTTGCGCTGACGGGCGTGTCCTCTATCGATAGCCGGGGAATTTCCACGACCTCAATTCCCTGCCGGGGAAGCTGGGTTTTCAAAACTTCGTTATACTGACTGGTCAGTTTGCTCAAAGGCTCTGTCCCCACATAACGGGTGGTTACGGAAAAAGCCGGAGCAAAGTATCGGATAAAAATCTCTATATCCAGTTGACAGTGGAGCTGCTCCGCCTGATCCCTGTTTTTGAGGAAATAAGTGGGGAAGGTGGCGCCGGAGATCAGATAGGGACCTGTTGGCAGCACAGTCACATTGGAAAAATGCTCTGTACCGCGTCGAACCATTTCCAAACGGTCAGCTGCCGGGAAATACCCTTTATCCTCAGAAAGCACAAATACGTACAGATGGTCGCAGTCCTTCGCCGCGGTTTCGATCAAATACTGATGCCCCAGCGTGAAGGGGTCGCAGTTCATAACTGCCGCGCCGTTCTTTCCTGTGTGTGCTGATGCGCGCAGCTCTTTGATAAAACTGTGAATACCGTCCTTTCGGTCTTCCATCAGCAGAACATCCCCGGTCTGCGCCACGGGATAAAACAGCAAATCAGAAAACAGCGCACCGTTGGCAGGCTTGGTGTAGAGAAACAAATGCTGACAACCCTCCCGAAAAGCCTCCTGCCGCAGGGCGGTAAGCACCTTGGCAAGCAAGCCCTCACCCTGCCGGGCGGGGTCAACTGCAATGCATTTCAAAAGGTTTCCGGTCCGGGAGCCGGTGGCTATTAGATCCTCTTCATCCCATACAAGAACTGTTTGCGCAGCCTCGGTATCTGCCGCAAGTCCTGCTTTTGCCAGAAAATCATTCCAGATTTTTACTTTTGATCCCTGCAAGGGGCAATGCAGCTCAATATCCATAACATTTCCTTTCAGGTAGCTTTTCTATGGTCATTATATACGATAATTCCAGTATATGCAATGAAAAAACAGAAAAACAATTGCAAAAGCCGAAATTGTGTTATACAATATAGAAAGATTGTTACAGTAACTTTTATAAACATCAAAAAGGAGCGTATTTCTATGGACATCTTAAGGCGTGCATCTGCCGGTACTATGGAATCCAGCGATGCTTACGTAGAAATTGAACCCGGTCAGAACGGTCTGTCCATTCAACTGGAATCTGTGGTTCTGGGTCAGTTTGGAGACAGTATTGACCGCACCGTCCGGGAGGTTTTGG
>SVLR01000005.1 GCA_015067785.1 Oscillospiraceae bacterium | reverse complement strand
GCCACGCCGGTGCTTTCGAGTCTTTGCAGCTCCCGACGGACAAGGTCATATTTTTCCTCCACCTGCCGTCTTCTTTCCTCCGGCACAAGACCGATCTTCGCGCCGATCTCTGTCAGCCGCTGGTCGGCATTGTCCTGCCGGTGGAGCAGGCGGTATTCCGAGCGGCTGGTCATAATGCGGTAGGGCTCTTCCGTGCCCTTGGTCACCAAATCGTCAATCAGCGTACCGATATAGCTGGTGTCCCGGGTCAGCACAAAGGGTTCTTTTCCCTGAAGCTTCAAAGCAGCATTTACACCTGCCACAAAGCCCTGCACCGCCGCCTCCTCATAGCCTGACGAGCCGTTAAACTGACCTGCGCCGTAAAGACCGGAGACCGTTTTCGTCTCCAAAGTGGGGTACAGGCTGGTGGGATCGATGCATTCGTATTCTATGGCATAAGCCGGGCGCATAATTTCCGCCTTTTCCAGTCCGGGGACGGTGCGCAGCATTTTAATCTGCACATCCTCGGGGAGACTGGAGGAAAAGCCCTGAATGTACATTTCCTCGGTATCTAAGCCACAAGGCTCAATAAAGAGCTGATGGCGGCTTTTTTCTGCAAAACGGACGATTTTCGTCTCGATGCTGGGGCAGTACCGGGGACCTACACCGGAGATGGTGCCGTCGTACATCGGACTGCGGTGGAGATTATCCCGGATGATCTGATGGGTCTCCTCGTTGGTATAAGTCAAATAGCAGACTGCCCGGTTTTCTAAGGTGTGTTCCGTGCGGAAGGAAAAGGGCTCGGGAATCTCGTCGCCCGGCTGCAGCTCCATCTTGGAAAAGTCGATGCTTCGGCGGTTGACGCGGGGCGGTGTACCGGTCTTGAAGCGGCGCAGCGGCAGTCCTAACTCCCGCAAATTCTCCGCAAGACCCACAGACGGATGCATGCCGTCCGGGCCGGAGGCTTCTACACTTTCTCCGGTAATGACCGTGCTATCTAAATATGTGCCGGTGGCGAGTATCACCGCTTTTGCGCCGTAAACGGCGCCAAGCTGGGTCTGCACACCGACAACTTGCCCGTTTTCGGTCAATACCTTCGTAATCATTGCCTGCTTTAAGTCCAAGTTATCCTGCTGCTCCAGCACCTGCTTCATATACTGCTGGTACTTCCGGCGGTCCGCCTGGGCGCGCAGCGAGTGGACAGCCGGGCCTTTGCCCCGGTTGAGCATCCGGTACTGGATACAGGCCGCATCTGCCGCCACTGCCATCTGTCCGCCCAAGGCATCCAGCTCCCGGACAAGATGACCCTTGCCGGTGCCGCCAATGGCAGGATTGCAGGGCATATTGCCCACCGCATCTAAGTTAATGGTGAAAAGGACGGTTTTCTGTCCCAATCGGGCAGCAGCCAGCGCCGCCTCAATACCGGCGTGTCCGGCGCCGATGACGGCAACATCCCAATCTCCTACATAGTAGGTGTTCATTCTTCGTTCTCCTTAATCGGGTGTGTGACGATCTCACAGCGGTTAATCGGGGTACCGAGGGCGTGGAATTTTTCCTCGTACCCGGTCATAATGCCCACAACCCCGTTTGCGTGGAGATCCCGGGTCACATTTTTGGCAGGCAAGCCCACCAATTCCAGCTCCTCCAAAGTAAATTCAAAGAGGGGCGCGTTGTCGGTCTTGAAATGAATTTCGCCATTTTCCCGGATCACCCGGGAGTACATTTTCAAAAAGGTGCGGAAGGTCAGCCGCCGCTTGGCGTTCTTGCTGCGGGGCCAGGGATCTGGGAAGTTGATGAACAGCCGGTCGATCTCCCCGGGCGCAAAGCAATTTTCCATCAGGGCAACATCCATATCCACGAAAAACACATTGGTAAGACCCATATTCTTCGCCTTTTCCATAGCCACCACCATTGCCTCCCGGCAGCGCTCAATGGCAATGACCAGCACATCGGGATTTGCAGCGGCAGTCTCCGCCGTAAATTTACCCTTACCGCAGCCAACCTCTACCCAAAGGGCAGTTGCATCGGGCTTTAACTGCCGCCAAGCGCCCTGTCTTTCCGTCGCATCCGTGATTCGGTAAGCAGCGCAGGCCTCGGTGCGGGGCTCTAAATTCTTCATTTTCCGCATTCTCATAGAAATTCCTCCATAATATCCCATTCTATACCTGCAGTATAACAGAAATCTGCCGCTCCGTCAATCTTATCCCCCTCTGGGGCTTGCAAAGTTTGTAAAAATGGGATATGATAACAAAAACATTTAGGAGATACCGCTATGTCCCACGAACATACTCACGAACACGATCACGCTTATATGCACGCCCACGGCATTGCCCATTCCCACGGCCATGTCCACGAAAACCAAAAAGCGGTAATAAACCGTCTCGCCCGCGCCATCGGTCATTTGGAAAAGGTCAAGCGGATGGTGGAGGAGGGCTATGACTGCTCCGAGGTGCTCATTCAGCTTGCCGCCGTCCGCAGCGCATTGGATAATACCGGAAAGGTCATCCTCAAAGACCATCTGCGCCACTGTATGGTGGATGCAGTAGCCGCCGGCGATGAAAATGCCATCGACGATCTGTGCGAAGCCATTGATAAGTTTATGAAATAAGGATCGGCACCCGACGGGTGCCGATCTTCTTTAATGAATACTGATATGCTTTCTGGGGGTATCGGTGACACGGGAGCTGGTTTTGCCCTCTGGTTTGATCTCCCCCGCCAAAAGCAGAGACCGTTTTGTCAGCGCTGGGCCTACCAATTCGTAAACCAAAACGGAGAACAGCACCACATTGCGCACCAGCGCGCCATCGCCCAAGGCAGTGGCAGTCAGCGCCATACCCAGTGCAACACCCGCCTGTGGGAGCAGGGTGATGCCCAAATGCTTTGTAACTGCGGGGGTGCATTTAGACAGCTTACAGCTGCCCCACGCGCCGAGGTATTTACCGGTAGACCGGGAGAGGATATACAGCACGCCCACCAAAAGGGTCACGGGATTGACGATTACTTTCAAGTCCAGCTCTGCGCCGGAGATCACGAAGAACAGCACATTAATGGGAACGGTCCATTTTTCCACACGCTCCATCAGCTCCTGGGAGGTGTCACAGACGTTGCAGAACACCGTGCCGGTCATCATACAAACGAGAAGCAGAGAAAAACCGCAATGGATAGGGCCAATGTTAAACTTCAGCATAGAAAGGCCTACCGCCAGCAAAACAAATGCAACAGACAGGGTAAGACGCTTACTGCCGGAATGGAACAGATGCTCTACCCGGTCCATAAGGATACCGATCACTGCACCCAAGCCAACAGACAACACGATCTCAAAGAGCGGCTCTACGATGACGCCTACGATATTGACCGCACCGCTTTCCAGCGCGCTGGCGATACCAAAGGAAACCGAGAACAGCAGCAGACCCACCGCATCGTCGATAGCGACCACCAGCATCAGAAGTCTTGTCAGCGGGCCGTCGGCTTTATACTGCCGGACCACCATCAGCGTTGCCGCCGGTGCGGTTGCGGAAGCGATGGCGCCCAAAACCAAAGCGGCAGGCAAGGAGATCACCTTGGGGAACAGCAAATGCAGGCACACAAGGACACCGTCTACCAGCAATGTGGTCACCACCGCCTGCACGATGCCGATGGTGATGGCCTTTGCACCCATGCTCTTTAGCTGGTGCAGACGGAACTCGCTGCCCATAGAAAAGGCGATGAAGCCCAAAGCCGTTTGGGTCAGGACGCTAAGCCCCTCCACCTGATGGAGGGACTGGAAGCCAAGGCCCTTGATTCCCAATGCGCCGAGGCAGAACGGGCCAAGTACAAGGCCTGCCACCAAGTAGGCAGTAACAGCTGGTAAATTTAATTTTTTTGTAAGCCGGGACATCATAAGACCGCCGATCAGCGCGGCAGCCAAACAAATAAGCGATGTTTCCAAAATCAGAACCCTCTTCTTTCAAAATATCCGCTCTATATCATACGCCTCCCGGCATAACTTCGCAAGAGCAATACTAACCAAACTTTATTATAAAAAGAACCGACTTTTTGACACAATGCAAAAAGTCGGTTTTGTGTTTATTTATTTCGCCACTTTCAAAAGCTTACGCTCTTCCTTGGTCTTAAAGAACCGCTCCAGCTCGGGGACAAGGATCATACAGATCAGCGCCGCGGTGAAGCCGCCGTTGTACAAACAGTAGCCGCCGTGAAGGGTGGGCACGGAGGTGACCAGCAGGTAATGCATAATTGCCGCAATGAAGCCATAGCGCCAGCCGTATTTATCCGCAATGGGGGAAAGACCGTTGGCATAGCACAGACCCACCATAATCGCCTGCGCGTTGATCTTAAAGGCAAAGCTGCCGCCCACCAAGGGAGAAAGCCAGCCAAACACCACAGAGGCAACAAAATAACCCAGCATAATGGGCCAAACATTGCCCGGATGAGAGCCGGAATTACAGGTCGCCACCATACAGAAGATAATGCCGAAGGTAATGCCGTTAAAATTGGCGCCAATCAGGTTATAATAGCCCAAAATGAACAGGCCGAAAACACCTGCGTTCATCAGGAAGGTAGCATTGCCGTAGGTGGAGGAGAAATTGGTCACCGTTTCCGGGTCGGAAAGCAGCTTCCAATAGTCCTTGGGCTTACAGCCCAGCAAAAAGGCAAATACGATGCAAAGACCGAACACGGCACCGCAGAAGATATTGACCGTCGAGGCAGAAGCTACCTGCATAGAGGCGGGATCCAAATCACTTAGCGCCTGAGGCAATGTGCGGCCCATAGTCTTGTACAGGACGGCGTTTAAGAAAAAGGCGGTCATACCAATGGGCAGCGCAGCAGAGTAAAGATCAAAGCCCTTATGCACCTTGGGAGAATAGGCAAGTCCCGCAGGCAGGAAAAAGCCGATCAGCAGTCCTACAAAGAGGGAAAGCCCGATGCCCTGCAGGCTGAAGCCCACCGCATCCGGTGTCAGATAGCGGAGCATCAGCTCGGTGATCAGCGGCGCGATGCCGGTAGAAAACAGCATTGCGTTTACAAGTGTTCCCAGCTTTTCCTTTTTCACAAGGCCGTATACCACAACACCCAAAACTGTCGGCCAAATATTGAGGATATTGATGCCCCAGGAGCCAAAGCCCAGAGTCAGCAAAAAGGCCAGTGTGGACACATTGTTGGGTGTACCCTTAAAGATACCGAAAAGGGCTAAGCTTGCAAGTCCTACCAAGCCCATATTGAAGAAGGTCGCCGCATAGCCGCCCATGGCAAAGTAGTTTGCAGAGATCTTACTGGGCTGGCTGAGGATCTTCCACAGGCCGGTAAACATATCCTTTCTGTCGGGCATACAGACTGCCGCAATTAGAAAGCAAAGGGTGATAAATCCGAAAAACAGCCGTAAAAAGCCGCCCTCGCTCATATTTTTGATCTTTTTCATAACGCACCTCGAAAAAAGGTGCGGACGGCACGCCGTCCGCACCCGGTATTTCTTATTTTTAGATCTTTTCAGCAGCTTCGACCACGTGCTTCATAAGCACGCTGGTGGTAACCGCGCCGACACCGCCGGGAACGGGCGTGATGGCTGCAACAATGGGCTCGACCTCATCGAATACGCAGTCGCCGGACATACCGCCCTTACCCTTGGAGGTGATCTTCTCGGGATTCCAGTTCATAGAAACATCGATAACGATCTGACCCTCGCGGACAAAATCCTTCGTAAGGCTACCCAGCACACCGGCAGCAGAAATGATGATGTCTGCATTGCGGCAGATCTCCGCGGTGTTGACGGTTCTGGTGTGGCAGACGGTGACGGTGGCATTTTTGCCCATGAGCATCATAGCGGCAGGCTTGCCAACGACCAAAGAGCGACCGATGACGACGGCATTCTTGCCCTTGCAGTCAATGCCGTAGTGATCCAAGATCTCCATACAGGCGGCGGGGGTGCAGGGGGCATAGCCCAAATCCTGACCTTCAAAGACACCGGCGTTAGACATATGGGTCATGGAGTCCACGTCCTTGCAGGGAGCAAGGCGGTTGCAGATCTCGTCCTGATCGCCCTTCAGGTGCTTGGGCAGAGGGCGGAACATCAGCACGCCGTGGACGGAGTCGTCCGCATTGATGCCGTCGATGACTGCCAGCAGCTCTTCCTTGGTGGTTTCTTCGGGCAGGATGTAATTCTTGATGGCGACGCCCACTTCTTCTGCGCGCTTGGTAGCGCCCTTTTCGTAGCTAAGGTCGGAGGGGTTCTCGCCCAAACGGATGATGCCGAGGGTGGGGGTGATGCCCTTTTCCTTCAGAGCAGCGGTGCGGGTCTGCAGAGCAGCCACCAGCGCCTCGTTTACTTCTTTACCCAGTAATTGCTTTGCCATTTTTCTTTCCTCCTGATTACACGCCAAAGCCAGCTTTGACGGTATTGAAAATCTCATCGGCCATTGCGCCATAAGTAGACAACATATTCAATGCCTTTGCGTTCATTTCCTCAGCCACCTCGCGGTTTTTGAGGGTCTTGGTGTTAATGAACACATTGAGAGAAGCGGCCTGGAGCGCAGCCTTGCAGCAAACTGCGCCGCAGCCTGCATCGGAAACAGCCAGACGGCTGCCCTTGTCCGCAAAAACCTTAATGTAGCCGATGGCCTCGCAGCACAGCTCCATGATCTTCATAGGCGTAGAGCAGGCGATGATAGTAGCTTCTTCCATTACCTTATCCCGGTTGGGATCGTCCTTAGGGATGCCGTAAGCCTTTGCAAGAGGCAGGAAATTCACTTCGTCCGCCTCTACCTGATTGAGAAGCTCGGTCTGCAGCGCATCGCATTTCGCCTTCAGCGCAATGATCTCCTCCTCGACCTCTGCGTATTTTTTCTTACCAACGGTCAAAGAGCCAACCATATTGCCCAGCGCAGTGCCGATGGCACCCACCAGCGCAGCTGCACCGCCGCCACCGGGTGCCGGTGCGTCGGATGCCAAAACCTCCACAAACTTGCGGCAGGATTCCATTGTCATATCCATAAAGAAATTTCTCCTTTGTCAAAATTTCAGTTGACAATTGACAATTGATAATTGATAGTTAGGGTATGCCTTCGGCATAATGAAATCATTTGCATAGCAAATACCTTACCTGTCAACTCTCAACTGTCAACTGTCAATTAATATAAATTCTCCAAAAGCACAGGCGGAAAACCGCCTGTGCTTTTGATTGCGCAAGATTAGAACAGGCCGCTTACCTTGCCGGTTTCGGTATCGATGTCGACACGGCGGTATGCGGGGTCAGCAGCAGTGCCGGGCATCATGGAGATGGTACCGGCCATGGGGCACAGGAACTTGGCGCCGCCGTACTCCAGAATGTCGCGGACAGTCAGCTTCCAGCCGGTGGGAACGCCCTTTTTGGTGGGATCGTCAGAGAGAGACAGGTGGGTCTTAACCATCATGGTGCAGTAGTCAGCATACTTGGGATCCTTCTCGAAGCGCTCAGCCTTCTCAACCGCCAGAGGCAGCCAGGTAACACCGTCAGCACCGTAGACCTCTTTCGCGATCAGCTCGACGCGCTGACGCAGAGGCATCTCCAAATCATACAGGAACTTGACCTCTACAGGATCCTCACAAGCCTCAACGACCACCCGGGCCAGCTCAGCTGCGCCCTCGCCGCCGTAACGCCAGTGATTAGACTCTGCGCAGCGGACACCGCGCTCAGCACACAGTCTCTTCAGCAGAGCAATCTCTGCATCGGTATCGGTGTAGAAGCGGTTGATACATACAACGGGGTTGATGCCGGACTTTTTGATGGTGTTCACATGGTGGAACAGGTTGCAGGTACCCTTTTCCAGCAGCTCCAGGTTCTCCTCCTTGTACTCCTTGGGCAGGGGCGCGCCGGGGGTAACCTTGGGGCCGCCGCCGTGCATCTTGAGGGAGCGGACGGTAGCAACCAGAACGGAAACGTTGGGGGTCAGACCGGAAAGACGGGTCTTAACATTCCAGAACTTCTCGAAGCCGATGTCGGCAGCGAAGCCGGACTCGGTGACATGGTAATCGAACAGCTTCAGAGCCAGACGGTCCGCGATAACAGAGGACTGACCGATAGCGATGTTGGCAAAAGGACCGGCGTGGATCAGCACGGGCTGATGCTCAACAGAGTAGCACATGGTGGGGTTGATGGCATTACGCATCCAGGCAGCCATAGCGCCGGCAACATCCAGATCCTCACAGGTGACAGGCTCGCCGGTCTTGGAGTAAGCAACGACGATCTTGCCGATACGCTCGCGCAGATCCTTCAGGTCCTTGGCAACTGCCAAAATAGCCATCAGCTCGGAGCCAACAGCGATACCGAACTTACTCTCCATCATGAAGCCGTCAAGACGGCCGCCGATACCGATGATGATATTACGAAGAGACTGTGCGCAGAAGTCGATGATCCAGCCCATTTCGACACGCTTGGGGTCGATGTCCAGACGCTTCAGGCCCTTCTTGGCGAGCCACTCGTCAGTGTTGTTGCGCTCGTGCTGCATACGGGCAGTCAGAGCAACCATTGCCAGGTTGTGGGCGTTCATAATATCGTTGATGTCACCGGTCAGACCCAGAGAGAACTCGGTCATGGGCATCAGCAGGGCGTTACCGCCGCCGGCTGCAGTACCCTTAACGTTCATAGTGGGGCCGCCGGAGGGCTGACGCAGAGCGCCGCCTGCATTCTTGCCGATGTAGCCCAGACCCTCGATCAGGCCCAGAGAAACGGTGGACTTACCTTCACCGAAGGGGGTGGGTGTAACAGCGGTGACCTCGATGAACTTGCCGTCGGGCTTGTCCTTCAGACGGTTCATAACCTTGATGAAGTCGATCTTAGGGGTCTTGCCGTAGGGGATGATCTCCTCAGGTAGCAGGCCCAGCTTCTCACGGAAGTAGTCAACGGGAGGCAGAGTCTTTTCTGCTTCCTCTGCGATCTGCCAGTCAGCGAACTTAGTGGGGTCCAGCTTTACAAAACCCTTCTCGTCCACGTACTTGCCATTTTCGTCAAAAACGATTGCCATAGTATGTTCCTCCTTGTTTTCGGTGTCCTTCGACACATTAATTATAAATTTATTATACTTCCGTGATGACAGCTGCGTCCCGAATGAGACCCATCGCCTTCCCGGTTAGTACACTTCTCCTAATCGCCGCTTCCAATTCGGCATCGTAATATTCTTGGATCTGCTCCATCGTCATATCGTTTTGCTGGCAGACAATGGCCAGCATATCCGCGATCTCTTCCTGTGTGGCTGTCAGGCCCTCCAGCTCCACGATCCGGTCAATGGCGGCTTCGGTCCGCAGCGCTGCAATGGCAGTAGGCTCTGCCTCCTCACGGAGGGCAGCCTCGGTGGTGTTCATAAACTGCATATACATATCTAAGGTAAGGCCCTGCTGAGAAAGCTGCGCCCGGAGGTTATTCATCTGCTCCTGCACCGCTTCTTCAATTTCCCCCTCGGTGGGTGTATAGTCAAGGGTCTCCGCTGCAGCACGCAGCAGACGGTCCTGCAGATCCATTTCACCCCGCCCGTCGGTATAGCTTTGCAGACTTTCTCTCAGCTTCTCCTTCATTTCCGGGAAGGTATCGCAGTCACCGACCTCCTTGGCGAACACATCGTCCAGCTCGTAAGGGGTCTTTACGCGGATCTCGTGGATCTTACACTTGAATTCTGCTGCCTTGCCGGCAAGCTCCTCGGAGTGATACTGCTCCGGGAAGGTTACCTTTACCGTCACTTCCTCACCAGGAACCTTGTCAAGCAGCTGCTCCTCAAAGCCGGGGATAAACATGCCGCTGCCCAGCACCAAGGTCTGCATCTCGGCAGTGCCGCCGGCAAACTGAACACCCTCGCAGAAGCCTGCGTAATCCAGCACGATCTCATCGCCGTTTTCGGTGGGGCGGTCTGTAACCACAGCGATCCGGGGGTACTGCTGCTGCAATCGCTCAATGTGGCGGTCCACCTCGGATTCGGTTACCATATGTCTCTGATAATTGGCCTTCAGGCCAAGGTAAGTAAATGCCATTTTTGTTCTCCTTTGGTATGTCAAAAACAAGTTTTCCATCTGTTATAGTAACACACCTTTTAGCCCTTTGCAATCTTTCTTTTCTTCGAAAGGGAGCATTTTCCGTGAATTTTTCACGCAACGCTCTCATTATACAAATTTCTCTTGTAAAAACAATATAGTTATGATATTTTATTTATAGTTTCTATCTATAGATTCAGAGGTACGCGTATGAACTATAACTATCTGCGTTATTTTTCTGTTTTGGCGCAGCTGGAGCATTATACTTTGGCAGCTGCGCGGCTTGGCATTTCCCAACCCTCCCTCAGCAGCGCCATCCACCAATTGGAAGAAGAATTGGGCGATGTGCGGCTATTTGAAAAGGTGGGCAGAAATATCCGCCTGACGGAGGAGGGCCGTTATTATCAGGAAAAAGTAGATGCCGCCCTGAAGGAGCTGAACGAAGCCTCCATCACCCTTCGGGACAGCCGTACCAGCGCGCCGGTGATCATTCGGCTCGGTGTGGTCTCCGGCACCTTGGACAGTACGGTCGCAAAGGAAATTCTATCTCACATCCGGCAAAACAGCCGTATTCGTTTCCGCTTGACGGAAAGCTCTGCAGAGGAGCTGATGGACTTGGTGCGGGAAGAGAAGCTGGATATGGCAATCGTGGACACCACCAACCGGGACCGCAGTCTCCATTTCCGCCGTTTGGGGCAGGCAAATTTCTGTGTTGCCCTGCCAGAGGCACATCCTCTATGTCAATTTGCCGTCCTCACCCCACAGCAGATTGCCCGGGAGCCCCAGATCGTCTTTAACTACGATATCGAAAACAGCTTTGGACAGTGGGCAAGCGGCGCTCCCGTGGAAGAACAGATCGTCTGCACCGTCAACACCGCCGGCGCTGCCCGTTCTCTTGTGGCGGAAGGGGTCGGCATCTGCGTGATGTCCGAAAAATGTGCTCTGCCCCGCCCCGGTGTTGTCTTCCGTCCCATCGAAAACTGGCATCAGGCATTTTATATGTGCATTCTCTACGACAAATGGCTGGAGCCGCCGGTATGGGGCTTTGTAGAATCCCTTGTGAAAAGGCTGAGAAATGCGCAGTAGCACATATAAAAGACTCCCTTTACACAAGGGAGTCTTTTATATTCGCATCACGGTTAACAGTGACGCAGTTCATTATTTCATAAAACGGGTCCAATTACCAAGCTTTGTCCTCGTAAGCCGTATCCTCAACACCTAAACCATTAAGGATATTTACTAAGATATCCAAAGCGCCTCTCCACAAGGTCTGGAACCAATCCGTTTCACCAAACCACTCAACCAATGTGGGACTGACCGCATAATATGTGCGAATAAAGCCGCGGCCCAACCAAGTCGAGGCAAGGGTATCGTCCCGGAATCTTCTCAGTGTCCAAACCTCGGAGCAGTCGTAGGAGCCATAGACACAGGTTGCAATATAACAACCGCCCTTGGGTTTTTCTTCCTCCGGTGTATTAGGATCCTGTTCGCCGCAAACCGTGCAAACATAGTTCTCATAGCTATGGGTGGTGAGCTTAGGAATCACCTCAACAATATCCTCTCCGCAAACATTACAGTAGAAGCACCTCTGTCCGGCTTCTGCGCAGGTAGCTTCCTTGAGGATTTCTGCGTTTTCATAGCTGTGGATATTGCTGAGAGGCAGCACTTCCGACTTCTTGGAGCCGCAAGCGGTGCAGGTATAGGTCTTTTTACCCTCATCTAAGCAAGTAGCTTCTTTTACGATCTCGCCATCATTCCAGTTATGGGCTTTTTTTGCAATAATATCTGTCCGCACATATTCGCAAAGTGTACAAACATAATTGATCTTACCCGTCTGGCTACAGGTTGCCTCTACTTCCGTTATGCCATCCCCCCATACATGGTCACAGCCGGTGTAATTGTGGATAATATTGGCATTTTTCAGATTATCATTTCTTCTTCCAATGACGATCCAATCCCAATCAGACTGACTACCCTTGTAATAAACAGATAGATTACGACACCTATCGAAGGCTGCTTCCGAAACGGTCTCCAAGCTCTTAGGTAAAACGATCTCTGTCAGGTTGGAGCTGTCATAAAATGCAAAATGACCTATGGTGGTTATTCCATCATGAATTGTAACGCGTTTAATGCTTTCGCAGCTGTAGAAGGTCATAGGCAAAATAGCAGTAATTCCATCAGGAATCACAATATCCGTTGCTAATACACCATTAATGTACAGATTTTGGGCATAATACATCGGATGTGCAGAACCATCACTGAAGCTAATCCTACACCAAGCAGCAAGGTCAGTAATATATACATCCACCAAGCTGTCGCAGTTACCGAACGCACTATTGTCAATGGTGGTGACGCTGTCGGGGATGGTTACGCTGGTAAGACCGGTGCAGTCAGAGAATGTAGAATAGCCAATGGTAGTAACACCGTCCGGGATGGTCACGCTGGTTAGTTTATAGCAGTGAGCAAACGCACTACCGCCAATAGTGGTAACGCTATCAGGTATGATCACGCCAGAAAGTCTGTTGCAGTGGCTGAACGCAGAATTGCCAATGGCGGTAACGCTGTCGCCGACGGTTACATCAGTAAGCCTATTGCAGTCATAGAACGCAGCATCGCCAATAGCAGTAACGCTATCCGGAATTACAATAGAGGTAATGCCATCACAATTATAAAAGGCTCTATAAGGTATCTGTGTCACGCCCTCAGGGATCAACAATTCTCCTCTGGGGAGTACACCATTAATATATAGATTTTTGGCATAATTCATAGGGTTTGCATTAGAATTGCCAAAAGCTATGTTGCACCAAGCGGCAATGTCTGTAATATACACATCCGTTAGCTTACCGCAGTAATAGAATGCGTCTTCTCCAATGCTAGTAACGCTATCAGGGATTGTCACACCGGTCAGGCCAGAGCAGTTATGGAACGCAGAATCGCCAATGGCGGTGACGCTGTCGGGGATGGTCACACCGGTCAGGCTGGTACAATCAGAGAACGCAGATTCGCCAATGGTGGTAACACTATCAGGAATGGTCACATTAGACAGATTGGTGCAGTTACGGAATGCCCGATCACCAATGGTGGTGACACTGTCACCGATGGTCACACCGGTCAGGCCGGTGCAGCCATAGAACGCACCATTGCCAATAGTGGTGACACTATCAGGAATTGTCACACCGGTCAGGCTGGTACAATCAGAGAACGTAGAAGCACCAATGGTGGTAACACCATCAGGAATGGTCACACCGGTCAGGCTGATACAATTAGAGAACGCAGAATCGCCAATGGCGGTGACGCTGTCGGGGATGGTCACACCGGTCAGGCTGGTACAATCAGAGAACGCAGAAGCACCAATGGTGGTAACACTATCAGGAATGGTCACATTAGACAGATTGGTGCAGTTACGGAATGCCCGATCACCAATGGTGGTGACACTGTCACCGATGGTCACACCGGTCAGGCCGGTGCAGCCATAGAACGCACCATTGCCAATAGTGGTGACACTATCAGGAATTGTCACACCGGTCAGGCTGGTACAATCAGAGAACGCAGAAGCACCAATGGTGGTAACACCATCAGGAATGGTCACACCGGTCAGGCTGATACAATTAGAGAACGCAGATTTGCCAATGGTAGTAACGCTGTTAGGGATGGTTACACTAGTCAGGCCAAAGCAGCCATAGAACGCAGATTCGCCAATGGCGGTGACACCATCTTCGATAATGACGGTTTTGATAGAATCTCTAATATAATACCACGGAATCCCCAAATTTGCAAAATCCCTCATCGCACCGGTGCCGGAAATGGTCAATGTACCCTCATCGTCCAGTGCCCAAGTGACATTTTCACCGCAAGTGCCGGTAACTGCCTGCACCTCTGCCGGGAGCAGAAAAAGACAAACAGCAACAAAAGCAAACACGATCATTAGTATACTGATTTTTTTCATTTGTTTTTCCTCCTTATCAAAGTCCCTTTGCTAATTTTAACTATATAGGCATATAATAGCCTATATGGTTTATGTAATTATAGCAAGATCGCCTATATAATTCAAGTATGTATTTATTCTATAGGCGGTGATTTTTTGAACTATTATGAAATCGGGCAAAGAATTCGCAAGATCCGCAAGGCGCATGGGCTTTCACAAGAGGAATTGGCGGAGCGCATCAACATTTCCACCACGCACATGAGCCACATCGAAACCGGAAGCACTAAGCTAAGCTTGCCTGTTTTAGTAGATCTTGCAAGCGTGCTGAATGTACGAGTGGACGATCTGCTGTATGATAGTCCCATTGCGCCTACCGGAAGAGCATTGGAAGAAATTCTTACCATTATCGATAGTTGCACCCCGCAAGAGGCAAAGGTAATTGCCGATGTGGTAAAAGCAACAAAACTCTCTATGGACAAATATTTGTAAAGAGCATTGGATGGTAAACCATCCAATGCTCTTTTGTTTTATTTCGGGTCGTCGATTTAATCAAGGTATGATTGCCATCGGCAATCATTTAGATTTTGATTCGCTATGCGGAGCACCGTCCCGGTGTTGTCTTCCGTCCCATTGAAAACTGGCATCAGGCATTTTATATGTGCATTCTCTACGACAAATGGTTAGAGCCCCCAATCTGGGGCTTTGTAGAATCCCTTGTGAAAAGGCTGAGAAGCGGGCAGTGACCACCAAAACCCCTCTCCCGGGGAGAGGGTGGTTTTTGCGAAGCGAAAACCGGGTGAGGAACAGCGAAATGACGAACACAAGAATATGTCTATGCATTCTGCCATTTTATCATTTTCCGCCCGCATTCCTCATCCGCCCCTTCGGGGCACCTTCCCCCCGGGGGAAGGGATAAAAACGGCTGTATCAGATGCGATACAGCCGTTTTGCATTTTCTGTTGTGATTTCAATAACTTCTTCTACAGGCAGCCCGCGGATCTGTGCTAATTTTTCCGCCATATGGATCAGTCTGCCGGGGTCGTTCCGTTTGCCGCGGTAAGGCTCCGGGGACATATAGGGGCAGTCTGTTTCCAAAACGATTCGCTCCAAAGGAATAGAAGCTGCAGTTTCCACCGCTTTTCTGGCATTTTTGAAGGTAAGCACCCCGGTAAAGCCAATATACCAGCCCCTATTTACCAGCTGCCGCGCCATCTCCGCCGCGCCGGAATAGCAATGGAACACGCCGGTCACATCCGGAAATTCCCGGACCACCTCCATCCCATCTCCGTGGGCGTCCCGTTCGTGGATGATGACCGGAAGCTCCGCTTGTCGCGCCAGCTCCATCTGCATTTTGAAAGCGCGTATCTGTGTTTGCTTATCAAAGCCCTCATAGTAATAGTCCAGTCCGATCTCACCGATAGCCTTTACTTTGGGGTGCTTTGCCATTTGCAAATAGGTTTCCATCAATTCCTCGCAGACCTCCCCTGCAGAATCCGGGTGAGAGCCTACGGAGGCGTAAACAAAGGGGTATTTTTCCGCCATAGCAATGCAGTCCTTGGAGGAATCCAGGCAGCAGCCAACATTCATTACATATTCTATACCCTTTTCCGGAAGACTGCTGATCAGTTCCTCCCGGTCTTTATCAAAGGCCGGGTCATTTAAGTGGGCGTGGGTATCAAAAAGCATATTCCTTCTCCTGTTCTTCAATGACCGCCACAAGGCAGCCCTTCATTTCATATACCCGGGTGTCTGTCAAAGAAAAATCCGTGTGGGTCGGGTGGATACGGATGCCCTCTCCGGTGCATTTGGCTTCCGCCTCCTTCAGTACCCAAAAAGTAAGAAGCGCCTTATTCTTATCCGCGGTGGCCTCATATTGCCGGAATTCCCCCGGTGACAGAATTTTTTCTGCTATGGCAGGGTTTATTTTCCTTGTAAGCTCCTCGGCATCGATGCCCACGGGGCGGTCGGACAGCGCGCAAAAGGCATAATTTTTGGTGTGGGTCACGGAAAAATACAGTTTTTCCTCCGGGAAGTAGGGCTTTCCCCGTTCTGTGTAGGCGATTTGTGGAAACAGTCTGTCGGTCGTCTCCCTCCAAAGGGTACGCAAAAGTGCATATGCTTCCGTATGGCCGTTGCCGATTTGGATTTTTACACCTGCTATCTTCAACAATGCGCACCACACCCCTTTCCTATTGATCCAGTATAATTCGATTTTCGGGGTCTGTCAATGGCAGCGTTTGCATAGACTTTTCCTGTAAGGAGGGATCTCTATGGCAGAAGAACGCATTCCCCAGCCCCATAAGCTAACATTAAATGACCGAAAGAGCCTGACGCTCACCGGCACTGCAGAGGTACTGCGCTTTGATGAAAATACCATTGTCCTGAAAACCGGTCTCGGCATTCTGACGGTGCAAGGTCAGCAGCTTCACTTAAAGACCCTGTCCCCGGAAAGCGGGCAGGTCGCCCTTGACGGACAGATCTGCGCTCTCATTTACGAGGAACCCAAAAACCCGGCAGGCATTTTTCAAAGGCTGTTTCGATGACACCGCCCGCACTTTTATTTTCCCGCTTTCTCATTGCCTGCCTTATGGGGGCTATACTGGGTCTTCTCTACGATTTTCTCAGCGTTTTTCCACGCTCTTTGCGCCATTTTTCCGACGGGATCTTTCTTATCGCCCTCTTTGCCTTTGGTATCCAATTGGGCTTTGGGGTCTGCGAGGGGGATCTGCGGCCCGCGTACAGTGCAGGGCTGTTTGCAGGATTTTTGCTGTGGCGCGGCACACTTGGACGGCTGCTGCGACCGCTTATTTTCCGGACCGCACGATGGATCCGCGATGTTTTTACCAGTATTTGGGGCATTTGTAAGAAAATGACGAAAAATATTTCCGTTTTTTGCAAAAAAATATTTGCATTCGTAAAAAAATAGAGTACAATAGGAGTACAATGACCATAATGGCATCAAAGTAGCCTGAGAGAGGAGGCATATTCCATGGCTCGCAAACAAAAACCAAAGATCCGCTTGCAGTTTCGCCACGGCTCACCTCTGCTGAAGATCGCTCTGATCCTGACGCTGGTGGTATGCACCGTCTCTCTTTTGACGCTTCATAATGCCATTACCCGCACTGAGGCAGAGACTGAGCTGCTCCGTCAGCAGGCTGCCCGGTTAGAGCGGGAAAACCACGACCTTGCAAAAAACATTGCCGAGATCGGCACCGTGCAAGGCATTAAGCGCATCGCCTCCCAAATGCTTGACCTTGTGGAAGGCGGCGCAAGCTTCTTTACTCCCAGCGCAACACATCCTTAATTTTTTGGAGGAAACAGTATTTATATGGAATTGACCGTCGGTACGATCCTGGATGGCAAGGTAAAGTCCATCACCAATTTCGGCGCATTCATCGCTCTCCCTGAGAACAAGACCGGTCTTGTACATATCTCGGAGGTTGCAAACACCTATGTAAGTGACATCCGGCAGCACCTGACCGAAAATCAGGAAGTAAAGGTGATCGTGATCGGCACGGACGGTGGAAAGGTCAATCTATCCATTAAGCGTTTGGAAGCCAGACCCCAACGGGAAGGAAAGTCTGCTCCCCGTCGGGAGGATGCCGCCTCCCGACCCCAGCGCACACCTATGCCTCCCCCGGCACCCAAGACTGCAGATCAGCTGTTTGAAGAGAAGCTCAAGCAGTTTATGAGCGAGTCGGACTCCAAAATTTCTTCCATCCGGCAGTACTCCGATCATCGCACCCGGAGCCGCAGAAGGTAAGCGCCATGGCAACCTGTATTGTGACCGGCGGTTCCCGGGGAATCGGTGCTGCCATTGTAAAGGCCTTTGCCAAACGGGGTGACCGTGTCTTTTTCCTCTATGAAAAAGAGCACGAAGCCGCAAGGCAAGTCAGTGCAGAGACCGGTGCCACCGCGATCTGCTGCGACGTAGCAGACGGAAAGGCGGTAGAAGCAGCCTTTCAGTCCATTGGACATATAGATATTTTGGTCTGCAACGCCGGTATCTGGCGGGGCGGTCTGATCCACCAAATGCCGCCCGAGGACTGGGACAGGCTGTTTGATGTAAATGTAAAGGGCATTTACCACTGCGTAAAAGCTGCGATGCCCGCCTTTTTGCAGACCCATCAGGGCTGCATTATCAACATTTCTTCCATGTGGGGTCAGGTTGGTGCTTCTTATGAAAGTGCCTATTCCGCTACCAAGGGTGCTGTCATTGCCCTGACCAAAGCACTTGCAAAAGAGCTGGGTCCCAGCGGGATCCGGGTCAATGCCATCTCACCCGGTGTGATCCTGACGGATATGTGTGCCGGCTACGAGGGCGAAACCCTGGACGCCCTGTGCGAGGAGACACCCGTAGGAAGAAACGGAACTGTGGAAGATATCGCCCAAGCAGCCTTATATCTGGCAGAGGCACCGTTTGTGACCGGTCAGATCTTAGGCGTCAACGGCGGATTTATCATATAACATTATCATATAGCAAAAGATGACCGGGAGGGCATCCCCTGCTCCCTGGCGCAAGGAGGTTATACATATGAAAATTGCGATCGCCTGCGATCACGGCGCGCTACGGCTGAAGGAAGAGCTGATTCCCTATCTGCGCAAGCTGGGACACAGCGTGGAAGACTTCGGCACCAACAGCTACGAAAGCTGTGACTACTCCGATTTCGCGATTCCCGCAGCAAAGGCCGTTGCCAAAGGTAAATGTGACCGTGGCATCGTGCTGTGTACCACCGGTATCGGTGTTTCCATTGCTGCCAACAAGGTTCGCGGCATCCGCTGCGCCCTTCTTTCCGATGTAGAATGTGCAGAAATGACCAGATTGCACAACGATACCAACGTGATGGCCATGGGTGCCGCTGTGGTAAGCACCGAGCTGGCATATGAAATCGTCAAGGTGTGGCTGGAGACGCCCTTCTCCGGAGAGCCCCGTCACCAGCGCCGGATCCGCAAGGTCATGGAATGCGAGACGGACGAAAAAAAAAAGAGAGTCCGGAGAGTAAAGAAGAAACAAACTAAGCGTCGCCGCAGAAGAAAGCCCTTCCGGGCAGTCAGAAAAGTCGGCGGCTGGATCGGCAGCCTTTATGACAATCTGATCGGCAAGACCGTCAACGGATTGTTAAGCGTCCTGCTGGTCATTGCACTGCTGCTGACTCCCATCGCCACCTTCGTCACCAATATGGCCGACCCGGAAGCGCTGGTAAATATGCTGTTCGATTCCGATGTGTTCCAGGATGAGAGTGCTACGGAAGCGACCACGGAGGACCCCAATGCCACCGAGCCGGGTGTCACAGAGCCTGAGACTACCGAGCCGGGCGTAACGGAGCCTGAGACCACCGAACCGGAAACTACTGAGCCAGGAACTACTGAGCCGGAAACCACAGATCCCGCAAATGCCCCCGCAACCATCGACGAATCTGATGCTACCGAGCCGGAAGTAACGGAGCCTGATGCAACGGAGCCGGAAGTAACAGAGCCGGAATCAACGGAACCCACGCCCACCGAGCCGGAAGCTACCGAGCCTGATCATGCAGGTGAAACCAGTGATGCCGTGGATGCCCTTTTGGGCATTATGGGCGGTCTTACCGGCACAGACATCATCGACACTGAGCACCTCAATGAGTACTTGGAACTCCCCGCAGATGTCAATGTGGATGTGGAAAAGCTTGGTGCCGGACTGGCGAACAGCGGTGCTTCCAAAGCGCTGGTAAGCGCCTATATGAAGGATGTTATGAATGCCGCAATGGGTGTCGAGGGCGAAACCCACCTGACCCCGGATACAGCAATGACCATCATCGCACCCCATATGGGTGAGCTGGCCGACATTGTGCAGGCAAGTCTTCCCGAGGGTGTTAAACTGGATCGCGCTCACTTAGAGGAGGTCATGCAGCAGGCTTTGGAGCAGGCGCTGCCCGATCTGGTGGCAGGTCTCCCGGATCTGTCTTCTGCCGCAAATGCGCTGCTGGAATCCGACAACGAGATCGTCGTTGCCGCCACCAAGTCCCTGCGCTTCATCCGTACCGGTGCGCTCCGCGCTGCTGTACTGCTGGTGGTTTTGGCGCTGTGCGTACTCATCAGCTTGGTCCGTCTGCCCGGTCTGCGCGGTGCAAGAACAGTTGGTGTTTGCGGTATTGTAGCCGGTACTATGTGCTACGGTATCACAATGGCCGTAGATAAACTTCCTGCACTGATCACCCTTCTGCCTGAGCAGTTTGCCTTTGTAGGTGATCTCCTTATGAAGCTGCTCACACCCTTGACCACCGGCCTGCATGAGGCATACATCGTCTGCGCAGTGGTCTACGCTGTGATCGGTCTGGCCCTGGTGCTGGGTACCACCGTTCTAAGAGGCTTCTTCTCTGCAATCTTCGGCAGACTCTTCTCTGACGATTAAGCTACGCACTACATAATAAATAGACTCCCTGCCCTTTTTGGGCAGGGAGTTAAATAAGAAAAGAAAAGGAACATATTATGAAAGTACTTTGGAAAATTCTCAGCGCATTTCTGGCGATCCTTCTGAGTATCGTACTGGTTGTTTCCCTGATTGCTTTGCCCGTGGTTTCTTTCCTGACAGAAAATGCCGACCCCAGCAAGCTGGTAAAGGCAGTATTTGAATCCGGTCTTCTTAACGAGCTGGGTCAGCCCGCTGCAAACTACCGTCCCATCCTTCTGTCCGGTGACTATGTGATCGGCGAGTTGCCCGACGGTGCAACTATTGAAGATCTGATTGAGGGCACCCTTCCTCCGGAGATCAATATTGACGCGCTGCCCGAAGGCGCAACACTGCCCAGCGAGATTCCGGACAATGTGATCGACAATCTCCCCGAGCTTGAGCTGCCCGAGGGCGTGGATATGGAAGAGCTGTTCGGCGCAGTTGCTGATTTGGTTGAAAGCGGTGTCATCGATGTGGAAGAGCTGATGACGGAGTTAGAGATTCCTGAGGATGCTGTGGTGAACACCGATCAGATGGTCCAGGAGCTGACCCAAAGCTCTGCGGTGCAGGCGCTGGTCTCTACCTATGCTGAGGACATCATCAATGCTGCCACCGGCAGCGGTGAGGCACCCAAGCTGACCACCGAGTCCGTTTTGGAAATTCTGAATCCTCATATGGAAGAGATCGTCACCATCGTGGAAAAGAATCTTCCTGAGGAAGTAGAGATTGACAAGGAAAAGCTGATAAACGCCGTGGAAAAGGTCACAAGCTCCGCTCTGCCCACCATCGTGGAGACGCTGCCTCCCGCAAAGGATGTGGCACAGACCATCGTGCAGAGTATGCCTGAGGAGCTGACCATGATTTTGGACGCCCTGAAGATGATCCGCAGCGGCAATATGCAGACCATCGCCATCGTAGCGGTTGCCGCACTGCTGGCTCTGCTGTTCCTGCTCCGCCTGCCCACCATCAACGGTCTGCGCTGGATGGGTGTGAACGGGCTTATCAGCGCTGTATTTGTAGGCGCTTTGGGCTATGTGCTGCAGGCACCCTTCTTCCTGGAGCTGCTGGCTTCCCTACCTGCAAGCGTCCTCTCTTTGGCAACACCTCTTATTGCCGCCCTTGCTTCTACCTTCGTGACCTTCGCCATTATCTACGGTGTGACCGGTCTCGTTCTGATTGTTGGCAACGGTGTTCTGAACGCCGTGCTGACCAAGAAGACCCCTAAGGCACAGGCAGAATAATTTCATACACACAGATCGCCTCCGACACATAGAATAGTCGGAGGCGATTTTTATGTCTATTGTGGATACCACAATTCCCATTACATCAGAGATCTGCGACCAAACCATTTTGGAGATCGTCCGCACTTACCCCTTTTGCCGCACAGAGCTTCTTGCCACCACCGCCTTTCAGCGTCCAATCCGCACCTTGGTGATCGGTAGTGGACCGCGAAAGGTGTTGTTCACCGCTGCCCATCACGCAAACGAGTGGATCACCGCCTATATTCTGCTGCGCTGGGCAGAGGAATTTGCGCAAGCCATCCAGTCAGGTGGGCAGGTTGGAGATGTAGATGCCGCCGCGCTTAACGAGGCCGTCACCGTTTTTATGGTGCCGATGGTAGACCCGGATGGGGTAGATCTCGTGACCGGCGCGATCCGTCCCGGGGATGTGCAGTATGAGGTTGCCCGGCGGCTTTCGGAAAATTACCCAGAGATCGCTTTCCCCGACGGCTGGAAAGCAAATCTTTTAGGCACAGACTTAAATCTCAACTACCCCGCCGGGTGGCTGCAGGCCCGGGAGATCAAATTTTCCCAAGGCTATACCCTGCCGGGACCCCGGGATTATGTGGGTCGGGCGCCCTTTAATCAGCTGGAGACCCAGGCGCTGTCGGGCTATACCGAGGTGGTAGACCCGGAATTGGTGCTGGCATTTCATACCCAGGGACAGGAGATCTACTGGACCTTTTCCAACATTGAAGTCCCCGGCGCAAGAGAGTTGGGCGAGGCTATGGCAGCGGCCAGCGGCTACCGCTTAGCGGATGTGCCCTATAATTCCGCTTTTGCCGGCTATAAGGACTGGTTTATTCAGCAGTTCCGCCGGCCGGGCTATACCATTGAGGCAGGTCGTGGAGTAAATCCTCTGCCCCTTTCCCAGTTTGAAGAGATCTACCGGGATAATCTGCCGATCCTGAATATTGCGGCGTCAGGAAATTACCCCGTTCCTGCATAATTTTCCCACAAGGGGCAAACAATACCTCCGAACACAAATTTAGGAGGTTATTTCTATGTGTCGCAAATTTACTCTGATCCTTGCGCTGGCGCTGCTGTTTTCCGTGTCTGTTCAGGCAGCCGAGGTTGACTGTGATGCCATCTACTGTTTTACTTCCACCGATTTCGAAAGCTCGGAAAAGCAGGCACTGATGGGCGTGTGCATCACCGCACTGCCTGAGCCGGAGGCCGGCACCGTCTTTTTGGGCAAACGCGTTCTTCAGGAAGGCGATATTCTCACCACCGAGCAGCTTTCCCAGCTGACCTTTACCCCACTGCTGACCCAAAACGACACCGTTGCGGAAATTTCTTATCTGCCCGTCTATGAAAATCGGGTGGAAAATGCCGCCACCGTCACCATTTCCATCCGCGGCAAAGCCGACCACCCCCCGGTGGCACAGGACTTTTCTCTGGAGACCTATAAGAACTTAGCCGTTGACGGAACACTGAAGGTCTCCGAGCCGGAGGGGCAGGAGCTGACCTACACTCTGGTGCGCGGTCCCAAGCGGGGCGCGGTGGAAATTTCTGTAGACGGCACCTTTGTCTATACCCCTAAGAAGAACAAAGTAGGCGTAGACTCCTTCACCTACTGCGCCGCTGACCCCGCCGGGAATGTGTCCCGGGTGGCGACGGTGACAGTGCAGATCTTAAAACCCACCGACAGCAGGCAGTACGCCGACACCCAGGATACCGCCTGCCGCTTTACCGCGGAGTGGATGCGCCACACCGGTCTCTTTACCGGTGACAGCATTAACGGCGAGCTTGTCTTCCGTCCAAACGAGACAGTCAGCCGCGGGGAGTTCCTTTCCATGCTGGTAAAGGCGCTGGAAATTCCCTTAGAGGATACCGCTACCCTTTCTCTGCCCGCTGACACACCCCAGTGGATGCGCCCCTATCTTGCCGCAGCGCTCCGCTCCGGTCTGACTGCCGGCTGGCCGGATACCAATAACCTTAACGAGGCCATTACGGGCGCAGAAGCTGCCGTGATGCTGCAAAACGCATTGGATCTTGCCATCTCCAAGGACGCCTTGACCGCCAAATCCACCGCATCGGAGGATGTTGTGCCCGCTTGGGCAGCGGTCTCCCTCTCGGTTTTGGAGGATAACGGCATTTTTGTCAGCGCAACCGGCACGCTGACGCGCAGCGATGTCTCCCAGATCCTTTACGAGGCCAGCCACTTGGCCGCCCTCTCCGCCGGCACCGCCGTATTTCGCTAAAATTGACCCGGTAGATCAAAATCTACCGGGTCTTATTGTAGGGGTGGCCATTGGCCGTCCGTGCAGGCTTCCCTTATAGGGGGCTTTGCGGACGAGCGATGCTCGCCCCTACTTGTTCAGGTCATATCCCGCAAAGTATTTCTTCATCGGTACATACAAAAGGGCGGCTACCGCCAAGGCAAGGAGCATACACGGCAGCATATAGGAGCCGTTATAGACGAGGGAATAGAGCTCCGCACCGTCAAAAGTGCCGATACCGGGGATGTTGGTGGGCTCATAAATGCGGTAGATGGTCACGCCGCTGATGTAATGGACGAGGAATCTTCCCGCATTTCCCAGCACAATACCGGGGAAAATGCCCCATTTCTTGCCCTTAAACAGTCCCGCAAGTCCCAAGGGGGTAAATGCCACCAAATAATCCAGCAGCATAGACTGCCAGCCCCAAGCATAGGCTTCGTCCATCAGCAGCTGCAAGATACCGAATACAAAGCCAGCCAGCAGACCCCGTCCCACGCCCCAGCGCACAGCAAAAAGGGCAATAGGGAACGCCGCCAGCGTGATAGAGCCGCCGTTTGGCCAAGTGGGCGGAAACAGCTTGATGTAGCCGAGGATCTGCGCCAGGGCTACCAGAATCGCGCCTTCGCACAGCGACTGAATTCGAAGGTGACTTTTGTTTACATTGTTTTGCATAGAATGCCTTCCTTTCTGCGGTCTTTGCCGCGGTGCGTGCGCGCAAACCCCAAGACATATTTTCCGCTTTTATTTTGTAATATCCGAGAGCCAACGCCAAGCCACAGCCTCCCCTGTGTAAGGGGAGGTGGGTCGCGAACAGCGACCCGGAGGGGTTGTCAATCCCTCAGTCAAAAATCAAAGATTTTTGCCAGCTCCCTTTACACAAGGGAGCCTTTGTCCTCATAGCAAAAGGTCACATCAGACATTGCAGTACATTATATCGCGGTCTCTTGGGATTTTTTGTGCTACGCACAAAAAATTATCGCATTGCAAACCGTCTGGGTGCAATGCGATACCAAGGCATCTCATATGTGCATCTTTCCCTCCGACGGTACTAACCGTATCAGGTTCACGGGTCGTGGCTACCAAGCCAAATCTCAGCCGGATGCATCCGGCCCCCCGAAGACTATTTGTTCTGCGATCTAAGATAATTATAGTCGAATTTCCGTAATTGTCAACTACCAATTCACAATCGTACGGTTGTAGGGGCGGGCATTGTCCGTCCGCGGACGACCGATGGTCGCCCCTACAAAATTTATGCCATTTGCTCGGTTAATTCCCGACCGCCTAAGATATGGAAATGGAGATGCTGGACGCTCTGCCGGGCATCCGGGCCGCAATTGGAGACCACCCGGTAGCCGTTTGCAAGACCTTCCGCCTTGGCAATTTGGGGGATCACCTCGAAAATGTGGGCAACCACGGCGCTGTTTTCTGCCGTCAGCTCCGCAACAGACCCAATATGGGTCTTGGGAATTACCAAAATATGGGTAGGCGCCTGGGGATTGATGTCCCGGAAGGCGAAAACAGTCTCGTCCTCGTAGACCTTTGTAGAAGGGATCTCTCCCGCGATGATCTTACAAAAAATACACATAGCTTTTTCTCCTTAAAAAATACCGAATACCGCAAGGCTTGCTGTTCCCATAATGATGCCCGCCAACAGGACACCTAAGGAAACGGATATCACCGTAGACTTAAAGCCCATATTGAGGAAGCTGGCTGCCAGCGTACCTGTCCACGCGCCGGTGCCGGGTATCGGAATCCCCACAAATAGCAGCAGCGCCATAAACAGCCCGCCTCTGCCGGTTTTGGCTACCAGCTTCTGTCCGGCACGCTCTCCTTTTTCCAAAAAAAAGGTACATATACCGCCGATTAACCGCTGTTTACTGCCCCATAACAAAAATTTCCGGGCAAAGAAATAGATGATGGGCACCGGCACCATATTCGAGAGCGTACACACAATAAGTGCAGTCAGCGGATCGATGCCATAGCCGATGGCGATGGGCACAGCGCCACGCAGCTCAATGATCGGCAGCATCGAAATAAAAATGACGAGCAAATACTTTGTCATCAGGCAGTTTCCTTTACCAGCACCACGCCCTCGACCAAGTTGGCATATTCCAACATTCCCTCAATGGCAACGGTGCGATCCATCAGGTCCGTCAGCACCACAGTGCCGTCCTTACATTCGATTCGCATCACATTTTTCATAAGGATGCTCTCGGGGGCGGTGTTATTTTTATAAACCGTAGAAAGACACATAATTTTCTCCTTACTTCTGCAGGCTCGCCAGTACGGCGCGCAAACGCAGATTCCCCTTTTCGTAGTCGCTGACAGCCGCCAGCACCTGCTCATAGGCGGCATAGCTGCCCAGCTCCTGCAGCTGCTTTGCAAGATTTGCCAGTTCGTTTGCGTGGGCGGTGTTGTGATTTGCCATATAGGTCATCAGCGCCAAAAGCTCCTCCATAGGCGTATGCTCGCACTTTCCGCCGCAGCTCTCACAGCCGCAGCTGCAATCGTGACTGTGGTCGTGGTGGGCGCCATCCTCGTGGAGATGGTCGTGGTCGTGGGGATGGCTATGATCGTGGGAATGACCGTGGCAATGCTCGTGGGTATGGGCAACACCGTCGTGGGTATGCTCGTGGGTATGGCTATGCTCGTGATCGTGGCTGTGGTTGCCACAATGATCCTCGTGAATATGCATAAAAGTGTTCTCCTTTGAATTTTTTCTTTATTATAACCGAAAAAGGGATATTCGTCAACAAGAAGGAAGCTCACAGCCGTCGTAACAGGCTGCAAAAGCACCGGTTGGCAAGTCACGTCCAAGAATCCGTTCCCTACAGCCTACCATTTTGCTTCCCGCAAAAAACATCTGGATTTTCCTGATTTTTGCAGTATAATAAAAATACGCGCTTCCCCATATCTTCCCTTAAAGGAATTATGTGTAATGGAAAAAGACTTAAAAGCAAAGCTCATAAACCGGAAGATCAGAAAGCCCAATCCCGTTCTTATGACAGTCGTTATGTGGGTGCTGGGCATTTTGAACAAGCTGTATAAGGTGGACTTCAGCTACGATTACGATCCCAAAGCCATCAAGGATCAGCCCACCATCCTCCTTTCCTCCCACGCCGCAAGACTGGAATTTATCTATACGATCTACGGCTTCAAACGAAAAGATATCAATATTGTCTGCGGCTTTCAGAACATCTTACAAAAGGGTCTTTATCCCATCTGTATTGCCCTTGGTGTCATCTCCAAATACTTATACCAGCCCGATTTTATGTGCGTAAAGAATATGCTGAAGGTGCTAAAGCGGGGCGGTGCCATCGGTCTCTTCCCCGAGGGCATCCAGTCCACCAGCGGCAGCACCCACCCCATTAACCCCGCCACCACCGCCTTTATTAAGCGCAGTAAGGCAAATATCGTGGTGTGCACCACCAAGGGCGCGTATTTGGCCACCAACCGGTATTCCTCTGACCGCAAAAAGGGATACATCGGCGTCCACTACAGCCTTCTTTTCACCCCCGAAATGTTAGAGGAGCTTACGGAGGAGCAGATCTACCGTCAGCTGCTCAAAAAGATCCGCTATAACGATTTTGCCTTTAATAAGACCGCCCGTCATAAATACATTGGCAAAAAGCCAAACGCATACGGCATCGATAAAATTCTTTATAAATGTCCCGACTGTGAAAAAGAGCACACCCTGCGTGTGGAAGATGACGCAGTCGTATGCAGTCATTGCGGTTTTCAGGTGCAGATAAATGAATATTATGATTTAGTCCCGGTTCAGGGAAAGGGCTGTCCTGCCGATATCGACCGGTGGTACAAATGGCAGCGCAGCTGTGTGGCAAAGGAAGTGCTCGAAGAAGGTTTTTCTATGGCACTGACCGGCAGTCTTTGCACATTGCGGTTTGATAAATTGGAAAAACCGCCCAAAAACAGAATCCTTTTATCCGTTGGAGAGGCGCGGCTCACCAATCGGGGGCTTTCCTTCTCCGGCACCCTTGACGGACAAAGCGCCGATTTTGATTTCCCCGCCATCGCCCTGTATTCTCTCACCTTTTCCACAAAGGGCTTTTTGGAATTTTACCACAACAACGACTATTATATGTTCTTCCCCGACGATAAAGAACGCGCGCTGATCAAATGGACCCTCGCCGCAGAGGAGATCCATAATCTTTATGACAAAAAATGGCGTACCGCCTGCGCGGATGCCTATGAACAAGAAATAAAGCCGGTGCTTTGAGCACCGGCTTTACGCTATTAACACCAGAAAAATCTGCCGCGGCAGCAGAAGCATTGGCACAGATAGCAAAGGCACAGAGACATAAAGGGACTACCATGGAAGGTAAAGCCACGATAATTGCCTGCCTGCTGGCGATATTCCTCGCCGCCGCTTTCCATCATTTTTAAGGTCTGCAAATATTCCCGGTTATCCGGCTCCATAGACACCGCCCGGCGGATATGCTCCAGAGCGGTGACCTGATTGCCAAGGCCTCTGTTTGCCAGCGCAGATAAGTAATACCAACGGGCAGTCCGCTCCGCCGTGGACTGGAGGATCTGCAAAGCCTGATAGAATTGGTGATAGCGGATATATTCATATGCCATCCCCAGTATCTGAGAATAGGATGCCCTTCCCTGTGTGCCGTAGGGATCATAACTGCCATAGGGGTTATAACCACCTTGGTTTTGCTGTGCCTTCTCCGGGTTTTTGATCTGCTCATAGGCGGCATTTACTTCCTGCATCTTCTTTGCCGCCTCCGCATCCCCCGGATTTCTGTCCGGGTGGTACTGCTTTGCCAAACGGCGGTATGCTTTTTTGATCTCCTCATCGGAGGCGTTGGGGCTTACCCCCAATACTTTATAGGGATCGGTCATCTTTTTCCTCCCCGGGATCGCTGGCGTTGCTTCTGCCGGTATTGCAGCCAGATCCCACCGTATAAAATATTATCTAAGATCTCCTTATCCTGCACCAGAGGCAGCTGCTCAAAATAGCTCGTGCAGCGGGCCATCAGAGACACAAGGATGCTTTCGAACACATCCCAGTTATGCGCTA
Organism: Oscillospiraceae bacterium; assembly: GCA_015067785.1. Taxonomy (GTDB): domain Bacteria; phylum Bacillota; class Clostridia; order Oscillospirales; family Oscillospiraceae; genus Faecousia. The sequence goes on along the minus strand of SVLR01000005.1, from coordinate 43,090 downwards.
TTTTTGCGGCAATAAAGGGGTTATATTGCTCTTTTTCCCCGTCTTTTCGGTAATCTATTGCCGCGTCGGCAAGGTAGATAAATCTGCCCATAGCATCGCCTAAGCCTCGAAGCCGGTCTGCCCACATATCCTCTTTATATACAAACAATTCTCCCAACAGCCCGCCAAAGCAAGCCGCCATCTTATCCGGGTCCGGGCAGTTTTCTTTTTCCAAGGCACGAAGCTGCGCCAGATTTCCCTCGATGCATTTGCATTTTTCCGGATAAAGGGCGCGGATCGTCTCCATTTCCTTGCCGAAAATATTGCTTGCTATCTTTGCAGAATACTTCCCCTCGTCCTCCAGATCGTCCAGCGCATTATAGTAGGCAAGGGCGATATTCATATCCGCGCCGTAGGTGATATATTCGTTATCCACCCAAGCTCTCGGACGGATGGGATGGAAATGGCAGGCGCGATTTCCGGCTTCCTCCTCCGGCTCATAAAGGCTCATCAAAAGCATAGACAAAAAGGTAATATCATAGCTCAGCCCCAGCCGGGCAACCCCGCCGGCGCGCAACCGCATACGGCGGCAAATACCGCAATAGACGCTGCTATACCGCTGTTCCTGTTCCCGGGTCAGCTCCTTGATATCTGCCATTACAAAGCCGAACATACCGTCACCCCTTTTCCGGTTTTTACTATATCATAACATAGCTTTGTGAACAAGGGGTAAACTTTTATTCTTTTTTCTGCTTAATAAGGTAGGCGTTGAGGGCACCGCCGTAAAAGACGATGCTGATACAGCAGTAAAGCCACAGCATACTAAGCGCAACACCGTAAACCGAGCCGTAAATGCTGGTATAGACAGAAAAATGGGCAACATAAGCGGAGTAAATATCCGAAAACACCAGCCAGCCGGAGGCGGCAAGGAGCGCCCCGGGAAGGCTATCCATAAAGCTGTTGCGCCGATTGGGCAGCACCATAAAGATCCCGGTAAATACCGCCGTCTGCAAAAACAGCAGCAGGAAAAACCGCAGGTCAAAAAAGCCGTCCAGCACCTCCAGCACCGGCAGCAAAAACAAGATCTCCGTACCGAATACGTGTAGCGCCATGGTCGCCACCAGCACCAAAAGCAGCAAAAAGGTATAGACGAGGCTGATGGTCCGGGTGCATAGGTATCCCCGGTTTTCCCGGACACCGTAAATGGTATTAAGTCCCGTCAAAAGTCCGTAAACGCCTCGGCTGGCAGACCACAGCGCCGTAATGGCAGAAAAGGACAGGATACCGCCTGTTGTGCCCTGATAGGCAAGGACGATCAGCCGTTTTGCCGCCGGAAACAACGCCTCCGGCACGACCTCCCGCAGCGCACCGGTGAGCACCTCCACCTCAAGTCCGGCATACCGCAAAAGGCTCAGCAGCAGGATCAGCGAGGGAAAGGCAGATAAAATCAGGAAATATCCGGCATAGGAGGCATAGATCGGGATATGCAGCTTTAGAATATATCTAACTGCCACATAAAGCTTTCTTATATATTTCATCTTGCACCCCCTCCTATCAGCATTCCCCTTTTGTTGCAAAAAAACCGACCGACAGAGCACTCTCTATCGGTCGGTCTCTTCTATTTAGTTTATTCCGCAGAGATCAGGTAATAGTACACCGGCTGACCGCCACAGATGAGATTTACATCCGCATCGGGGCAGATCTGGGTAAACAGGTCCGCTGCCTTTTTGGCGTGCTTCTCCTGAATATCCTGACCGTAGTAGATGGTGATAAATTCCTTGCCCTCATCACGGACCTTTTCTGCCAATGCCCGCAACAGCACCTTAATGTCCTTGCTGGTACCAAATAGCGCGCTGCCGTAAATAGCAAGATAGTCGCCTTCGTGGATATCATAGCCGTCAAAATCGGAGTTCCGGGCAGCATAGGTGATCTGCATAGTATCTACAGTACCCAGCACCTCGGTCATTGCCTCGGTGTTTTCCTCCACAGAGCCGTCAGGGTTAAAGGAGAGCATTGCGGTCACGCCCTGAGGAACGGTCTTACTGGGCACGACAATGACATTCTTGGGGGTCAGGGCGTTTACCTGCTCTGCTGCCATAATGATGTTCTTGTTGTTCGGCAGAACGAAGACAGTCTCCGCAGGAACGGTGTTGACCACCTCTAAAATATCCTGGGTGCTGGGGTTCATGGTCTGACCGCCGGAAATAACACCGTCCACACCCAGATTGGAGAAGACTTCCTTAAGTCCGTCACCGGCGCAGACAGTAACCACACCGATGGGCTTTTCCGGCTCTGCAATCTTAGGCGCCAGCTCCTGCTCGCTAAGCACCTTTTCGGTATGCTGCAGGCGCATATTCTCAATCTTAACGGTAACAAAGCTGCCGTAATCTATTGCCTCATGGAGAGCCTTACCGGGATCGTTGGTATGCACATGGACCTTGATGATCTCCTCATCATCCACCAACACCAGACTGTCACCCAGACTGCTCAGGAAATCCCGGAGCTTTTCGGGGTCCATATCGTTTTCCCGGGAGATGATAAACTCGGTGCAGTAGGTAAAGGTAATGTCCTCGGTGTCAAAATCCGCAAAATCCGCCTGCTCCTTGGTATCGCTTACACCGCCCTCAGGTACAATGATGTCCTCGCCACGAAGCGCGGCTGCCATTGCTTCCAATACCAGCAGCCAGCCCTTACCGCCGGCATCCACAACGCCCGCCTTTTTCAGCACAGGGTTTTGATTGACGGTATTTGCTAGCGCCACCTTGGCTTCCTCAATGGCTGCCTCGTGGACAAATTCGATATGGTTATTCTCTTCAGCTGCCTGACGGGCCTTGGCGGCTGCCAAGCGGGCAACGGTCAGAATGGTACCCTCCGCAGGCTTCATAACTGCCTTGTAGGCCGCATCTACACCCTCCTGCAAGGCATTTGCCCACAGAACACCGTCACAAACCGTTGCGCCCTTGAGCTTTTTGGAAATGCCGCGGAACAGCAGGGACAAAATAACACCGGAATTACCTCTTGCGCCACGGAGCATAGCAGATGCCGCCATTGCTGCCGCCTTTTCCAAAGAGGGATCGTCTGCCTTTCTCAGGTCACTGGCCGCCGCATTGATGGTCATAGACATATTGGTGCCGGTGTCGCCATCGGGAACCGGGAATACATTCAGCTCATTGAGCTTCTGCTTGTTGATCTCAATAGATGCCGCCGCGCTAATGATCAGTCTGCGCAGATCGGAGCCGTTAATTGTCTGTCTCACTGATTCTACCTCCGTACTGTTAACCTTCCATCATAGAGTCGATGTAGACATTGACTGCGCGGACCTTGGTGCCGGTGCACTTCTCCACTACATAACGGACTTCGGATATGATGGATGCACCTACGGCAGACAGATTGACACCAGAGTCCACCATAATATGCAGGTCGATGGAGATAGTTTCATCCTCGTGGAACTCCACGCGAACACCCTTGCTCATAGACTCCTTGCGGAGCAAGTGGTAAAAACCGTCGCTGACAGAGCGGGCGACCATTCCCTTTACGCCAAAGCAGTTAGATGCTGCAGTACCGGCAATATCGGTATATACGCTGGTGCTGACGCTGATCTTGCCGTTTTCATTGTTTTGATTCACCATTGTGATTCCTCCAAATTTTGTTTTCGCGGGGGATTCAGATCATACTTTCTTCCCAGCAGGCCGGTGCCGTGATGCCGAAGAGCTTAACCACAGTGGGTGCTACATTGGCAAGACCGAATGCGCCGTCCTTTACAGAGAAGGTCTTTTCTTTGTCATAAATAATAAAAGGTACGGGATTTAAGGAGTGGGCAGTGCGGACTGCTTCCTTACCCTTGCTCACTTCCACCATCTGGTCCGCATTGCCGTGGTCCGCGGTGATGAGCAGGGTATAGCCGTACTTGTCGGCGGCCTCCATAATGGCCTTCAGACTGCTGTCCACACATTCCATTGCATAGACAACTGCGTCCATTACGCCGGTGTGACCCACCATATCGCCGTTGGGGAAGTTGCAGCGCAGGAACTGATACTTGCCGGATGCCATAGCGGAAAGCATTTTCTCGGTGATCTCCTTGGACTTCATGGCAGGCGCCTGCTCAAAGGGGATCACATCGGAGGGAACCTCCTCATAAGTCTCCAGCGCCTCACAGACCTTGCCGGAGCGGTTGCCATTCCAGAAGTAGGTCACGTGACCGTATTTCTGGGTCTCGGATACTGCATACTCGGAAATACCGGCAGCACAGAGGACCTCGGTCAGGGTGTTGGTGATCACAGGAGGCTGGACAAGATAATTTTCAGGGATGTTCAGGTCACCGTCATACTGGAGCATACCGGCAAACTTCACGCCGGTGTAGTCGCCCCGGTCGAATTTGTCAAATTCCTTGCGGTCGAAGGCAAGAGAAATTTCCTGTGCGCGGTCACCGCGGAAATTAAAGAGAATGACGCTGTCGCCATTTTCAATTTTCGCAACGGGCGCACCGTCCCTTGCCACTACGAAGGCAGGTAGATCCTGATCGATGCAGCCGGTCTCTGCCCGATAGGTTTCAATGGCTTCTGCAGCGGATGCAAACTGACGGCCAATGCCCTGCACATGGGTGCGCCAGCCCTTTTCTACCATTGCCCAGTTTGCTTCGTAGCGGTCCATAGTCACCTGCATACGGCCACCGCCGGAAGCAATGGCATAATCAAAGCCATCCTCACGGAGCTCGTCAAGAAGATTTTCCAGCTGCTCCACATAGGTAAGTGCAGAGGTAGCAGGTACATCACGACCGTCCAGCAGGATGTGGCAGTAGGCTTTCTTAACACCCTCTGCCTTGGCCTGCCGCAGCAGTGCCATCAGGTGCGCGATATTTGAGTGGACATTACCATCGGACAAAAGGCCAAGGAAATGCATTGCTTTGCCATCTTTGGCATTGGCAACCAAGTCCTTCCAGGTGTCAGACGCAAACAGTACGCCATTTTCAATCGACTCGCCAACTAACTTTGCGCCCTGCGAGTAGACCTGACCGCAGCCCAGAGCGTTGTGACCCACCTCGGAGTTGCCCATATCCTCATCGGAGGGCAGGCCAACGGCAGTACCGTGCGCCTTCAGGTAGGTGTGGGGACAGGTTGCCAGTAAATGATCAAGCGTAGGGGTCTTTGCAACGGCTACGGCATCGCCTTTGCCGCCGTCACCCTTGCCGACGCCATCCATAATCACTAATACGATCGGTTTTTCCATAAAGGGATTCCTCCAATATTATATGTAAAATATAATGTGCATACTTTCAGTTGTATTATTTTACAACATTTTAATCAATTTTGCAACTGCTGATTTCTAAATTTAGCCAGCTAAGCAAAATTCCCCCTTCAAAATACACCTTTGAAGGGGGAATTATACAAAAAATAAAGTATTTTACTTGTTTTTCAGCAGCTTACTATAGCCTTTTCCGTACTGCACGCATTGGGAAACACGGCTTAAGGTAGCAGAAGAGATGTTCGCCTCCGCGATCACCTGATTGTAGGTCTTGCCATCCAACAGGAGCTTTGCCGCAAAAACACGCTCTGCCATATTTTCCACTTCCTTACGAGTGCAAAGGTCATCAAAGAGCGCCCGAACATCCTCCGGGTCGGTGGTTTTCGCGATCAAAAGATACAGCGCTTCGATTTTGGAATTTTGATTCTGTTCCATAGCTCTCCTCCCTTAATACGCCCCTTGAGTACCTGAGATAAATGCGCGGGTCTTTTCACTCTTGGGATTTTCAAATACTTCCTCCGGTGTACCCATTTCCTCGATCACACCGTCTGCCATATAGATCACCACATCTGCAACGCTCCGGGCAAATTCCATTTCGTGGGTCACCACGATCATCGTGTTTTCCTTACTTTTCAGCCCCCGGATGACCCGCAGCACCTCGCCGGTGAGCTCCGGATCTAACGCGCTTGTAGGCTCGTCAAAGCACAGTACCTGCGGGCTCAGCGCCAGCGCCCGGGCGATTGCCACTCGCTGCTGCTGACCACCGGAAAGCTGATAAGGGTAAGCATCCTTCTTCTCCGTCAATCCCACCTGATCCAGCAGCTTCAGCGCCTTTTCTCTGATTTCTACAGGAGAGGCCTGCTTCATAAGGCTGGGCGCAAGGGTTATATTTTCCAGCACGGTATATTGGGGAAACAGGTTAAAATTTTGAAATACCAAGCCGAAATGCAGTCGGTTTTGGCGGATCTGCTCCTCGGAAAGGTTTTTGCCCGTCAGCAGCTTTCCATTTACAAGAATCTCTCCCTCGTCGGGCGTTTCCAAAAAGTTAAGACACCGCAGAAGCGTGGTCTTACCGCTGCCGGAGGAGCCGATGATGGCCAGCACCTGTCCCTGCTCCAGGGAAAAGCTGACGCCCTTTAATACATCGGTGCTGCCAAATTTCTTTTTGATATTTTTGACTTCCAAAATATTCATAGCTTACCCCCGGAAATAGTTCAGTTTCTTTTCCAGCTTGGCAAAGAGTACGGTCAGTCCGCCGTTAAATACCAAATAGAAAACACCCGTATAGAAAAGCGGCCAGATCATACCTTTTTTAATAAAGGACTCGCCTGCCCAAATGATCTCGTAAATACCGATCATCCGCGCTAATGCGGTGTCCTTCACCAGCGTAATGATTTCATTGCTCATAGGCGCCATGATCCGCTTGATCACCTGCAGCAGCACCACCTTAAAAAAGATCTGCTGCCGGGTCATACCCAGCACCTGCCCCGCCTCATACTGCCCCACAGGGATGGATTCGATACCGCCCCGGTAGATCTCAGAGAAATAGCAGGCATAGTTAATAGCAAAGGCAACGATCGTAGCAGTAAGCCGGGGCATTGCCGGAAGGTCAAACAGAAGTCCCGGACCGTAGAAGATGATAATTAGCTGCAGCATCAAGGGCGTTCCCCGGATGACCCAAACAAAGCCCCGGGTGAGGGCACGAAGGGGCTTAAAGGCGCTCATAGAGCCAAAGCAGACCACAAGTCCCAGCGGGATAGAAAAAGCAAGGGTAAGCGCAAATACCTTCAGGGTTTCCCAAAAGCCTTCCAAAAGCTGTAAGGTTACAGGCATGAACATAAGGTTACCTCAATTCTGTGAAAAAGAGGGAAGGCAGGTGCCCTCCCCCTTTTTATACTTTACCAAATTAATTTATTAAAGTCAATCCTCAGTCAACAAGGGTCTGCTCATACTTCTCCGCCAGCTTCTGCAGCGTACCGTCAGCGAGCAATTTGTCCATAAAGGCATTGAGCTTTTCGGTAAGATCAGAGTTTTTCCGGAAGGCCACGCCGTATTCTTCAGAGGTAAGACTTACCTTATAGCCCAACTCTGCGTAGCTGGTGCCTTCGCCGGTCGTTGCATTTGCCATAGTAATGTCGATCACACAGGCGTCAGAGGTACCGGCGGCTACTTCCATTAGTGCAGCAGCCTGATCCTGTACGGGCACAATGTTCGTAGCACCGATGACGTTTTCGGCAGCCTTCTGACCGGCCGAACCGTTTTCCACTGCGAAGGACAAATTCTTCATACTGGCGGCATCCGGGTAGCTTTCCAGCTTATCGGACTTCATAACCACTACCTGGGCGTTGACGATATAGGGATCGGACACGCTGGCGCTGAGCAGCGCTTCTTCGGTGATGGTCATACCGTTCCAGACCGCATCGATCTGCTTGGTGTCCAGCTCGATGAACTTCTTGGTCCAGTCGGTAATGACATAAAATTCGCAGGTGACGCCCAGTTCCTTGGCAAACAACTGGGCAAATTCCGCATCGAAGCCGGTCCAGTTACCGTTTGCGTCCTTATAATCCATCGGCGCATATTCCGTAATGCCGATGACGATCTTGCCCTTTTTCTGAATGTTCTCCAGATCGGTTCCGGTGTTGCCGCCACAGGCAGCGAAGCAAGTAAGTGTCAGAACCAAAACCATAACCAGTGCAAATAACTTTTTCATAATTACCTTTCCTTTCTGTGGGAGGAATTCCCTTTGATGTCTTCATTATACTTTAGTACACTAAAGTTGTAAAGTACTATTTTTGCATTTTAGGCAACTTTGGAGGATTGTACAAAAGAATACACCCCTCCCGGCACTTTAGTTGGCTAAAGTGCCGGGAGGGGTTATAAGCAGACACCGTAAATCATACAGATTCCGATGCGATTATGCCTCACCGGGGTTTCCAAAGGGGGCAGGCAATGTAACCTTTCGTTAAGAATGCCCTCATTGCCAACCCCTTTGGTCGTCTGGAGAGTCCGGGAACCATACGAAAGGTTCCCGGCGGGTCTTTGCATCCTTTCTCACCGGGGAGAAAGGATGACACTCAGAAATTTCACTGAAAGACCCCGCGGACCATCCGGGCATATTTCTCAATTCATCGTACCTGCACTTCGCCGGAACAGCTCGCCGATCCGGCGGCGAAGCGTCTCCCCTTCCGGGGTGTTTTGTGTGCCCATCTCCTCGATCCACCGGGCAGAGGCTGCCTGCGCGTCCTTTAAGGTCTTCAGATCGCAGGCTAAATTTGCAACCCGGAACACCGGAAGTCCGGACTGCCGGGAGCCAAAGAAATCACCGGGACCACGGAGCCGCAGGTCCTCCTCTGCGATGCGGAAGCCGTCGTTTGTACCGCAAAGGGCCTTTAAGCGGGAAAGGGTCTCAGGATTTTTATTATGAGAAGTGAGTATGCAGTAGCTCTTTGCCTTGCCCCGCCCCACTCTGCCTCTGAGCTGATGGAGCTGAGAAAGGCCGAACCGGTCGGCATCCTCAATGACCATTAAGGTTGCGTTTGGCACATCCACGCCCACCTCAATGACTGTAGTGGCAACCAAAATATCCGCCTGCCCTGCAGCAAAGGCTGCCATTACTTCCTCTTTCTGGGTACTTTTCATCTGTCCGTGGATGAGCAATACCCGCAGATCCGGGAATACCGTCTTTTGCAGGGTCTCTGCCCAAACGGAAGCGGCCTTTATATTCAGCTCCTCCGCTTCCTCCACTGCCGGACAGACCACGAAGCTTTGGTGTCCCTCCTGCGCCTGTTTGCGGATGAAGGCATTGACCCGGGTGCGCATATTCTCTCCTACTAAGAAAGTGTCTACCGTCTGTCGTCCGGGAGGCAACTCATCTAATACTGATACATCCAGATCGCCATACATAATCAGCGCCAGCGTCCGGGGAATGGGGGTAGCCGACATCACAAGCAGGTGCGGCGCATTGCCTTTCGAGGCAAGGGCTTGCCGCTGGGCAACGCCGAAGCGGTGCTGCTCGTCTGCGATCACAAGACCCAAATTCCGAAAAGCGGAGCTCTCCGAGATCAGGGCGTGGGTGCCGACGACCAGATCTGCCGTACCGGCCTGCATAGCTTCTCTGCCCTCTTTTTTCTGTTTCACGGTCATACCGCCGGTGAGCAGCTGTAAGCGCACGCCCAAGGGCGAAAGGAGCTTATTTAGCCCCTGATAATGCTGCTCCGCCAAAATTTCGGTAGGTGCCATCAGGGCTGCCTGCTGACCGTTTTGCACAGCCAAATAGGCTGCCGCTGCCGCCACCATAGTCTTACCGCTGCCCACATCGCCCTGAAGCAGGCGGTTCATGGGCTTGCCGCTGCAAAGATCTCGCCGGATTTCTTCAATGGCGCGGGTTTGGGCTCCGGTTAATACAAAGGGTAATGCACCAATAAAGGCGGATAAATCCCCTTTATCGTAGGGTTTTACGCACTTTTGCTGACGGGTAGCGCGCATTAAACTAAGGCCTGCGGAGAAGACGAAAAATTCTTCAAAGATCAGTCTTCTTTTGGCAAGCTCTGCCTCCTCCATAGAAGACGGCATATGGATCGCCTGATATGCCCGGTCTGCCGGCAAAATACCGTACTGCCGGCGGATCGCCTCCGGGATGATCTCTGCCGGCGGATCGCAAACGGCCATTGCCTGCCGGATGGTCTTTAGCATCGTGGCATTGGAAAGACCGGCAGTCAGCGGATAGATCGGCAGCACTCGGCGGGTGACGACCGGGGCGCTGTCCAGCCGTTCAAAGACGGGGCTCGTCACCTGATAGCCGGCATAATCCCCGGTGAGCGTGCCATAGAAAATATACTCTTCGCCGTAGCTTAGCTGCTCGGCAGTGAATTTCTGGTTAAAAAAGGTCAGCTTCAGCCGCCCAGAATGGTCCGCCACCTGCACCTTGGTAATGTCGAGACCCTTCCTTATATGATGGGTACGGGGCGTATTCATTACTACCGCCTTAAAGCAGGCAGGTTTGTCTACCTCCAAATCAGAGATCGGTACGATCCTGGTGCGGTCCTCGTACCCCCGGGGAAAATGGCAGATGAGGTCCTCCAATGTATAGATATTCAGGGCTGCAAGCTGCTTTGCTTTTGTGGAGCCGACACCTTTTAATATAGTAACAGGGTCAGAAAGATATGCCACAAGACCTCACCTCCTTTTGTTTATACATTATAACATAAATAATTGACAGTTGACAATGGACAATTGACAATTAAGGTGTCCGCAAACGGACAAATCAAAATAATCGCGGAGCGATACCACAATTATCAATTGTCAACTATCAACTGTCAATTAAAACAACCATTGCTATATAATGAAAAAACGCCTTCCGAAATAAGACGGAAGGCGATATTTTCAGAGAAATCAGGCCAACTTGTTCATCTTAAGAGCCATGCTGCTCTTCTTACGGGCAGCGTTGTTCTTGTGCAGAAGACCCTTCTGCTCAGCCTTGTCAACAGCGACAACAGCATCCTTGTATGCTGCTTCTGCTGCGGCACGGTCACCGCTCACCAGAGCGGCCTCAAACTTCTTGATGACCGTCTTGAGATGAGTCTTATCAGCCTTGTTCTTCTCGTATGCAACCTTAGACAGTTCCACGCGCTTCTTTGCGGACTTGATATTGGGCATTGTTACACCTCCTGTTCGTATACTCGGTACATGCGCTGTCCAATTATACCTCCCTTTTCAGAGAAAATCAATAGTTTTTTCAATTTTTTTATGATTTTTCTATTTTGTTTTTCCACAGCCCGGTGCAGGAAGTGGGATTTTTCGGTATTTTTCCTTGTCAAGTACTATTTTTTTGCGTGGGCACTTCCGCCTTTTCGTTTTTTCGGCAAAATTAAAAAACGAAAAATGTTGGAATTTGTCGAATTAATTTATGTAAACCAAAATGCATATGGATTATACAAGAGTTTTCCCCAAATAACCTGTGGAAAAGCCTGTGGAAAATGTGGAAAAGTCCACTGTTTCCACATCAAAACCATTTGCATCGCCTTTTCACCTCTGTGGAAAACCCTATGTACGGTCAGTGAATAAAGCTTATATTTACCTGCATTTACAAAATTATGTCGCCACGGTATTTACCTTGTTTCCTGAGGAAATTCCTTCGAAAAGTTCGGTTTTTCGGGATTTGCCCCGAAAGAGGAAGGGCGCATTTGGTTTTATGCCGTAAATTTTTGTGAAAATTCCACAAAATTGCGGCGCAGTATGATTTTGCCTCAGCCGGGTATAATAGCCGATAGCGGTTTCCTTTTACCCACAGATAAAAATAACGGAGGAACACGATGCAGGGAAAAGTAGAGATCTGCGGTGTGAACACCGCCCGACTGAAGGTTTTATCCACAGAGGAAATGGACACCCTTCTCCTTGAGGCAAAGGATGGCAGCGAATATGCACGGCAGCAGCTGATCGAAGGCAATCTGCGGCTGGTGCTCAGCGTGATCCAGCGTTTTGAAAAACGGGGAGAAAGCCCCGATGATCTGTTTCAGGTAGGCTGCATCGGGCTTATGAAGGCCATCAATAACTTCGATCCAACCAAGCAGGTAAAATTCTCCACCTACGGTGTGCCCATGATCGCCGGGGAGGTGCGCCGGTATCTTCGGGACAATGCCGCCATCCGGGTCTCCCGGTCTATCCGGGATGTGGCATACCGGGTACTTCAGTGCAAAGAAGCTCTTATCTTAAAATTGGGCAGAGATCCCACGCTGGAGGAGATCTCCAAGGAATTGGAGCTGCCGGAAAATATCGTCAGCGAAGCGCTGGATGCCGTCTGCGCGCCGGTCAGCCTCCACGACCCGGTCTATGCCGATGGCGGTGATCCCCTGACGGTAATGGATCAAGTCCGGGACACCAAAAATACCGACGAAAACTGGCTGGAGCGCATCGCCCTTCGGGATGCTTTTCAGGCCTTGGGGCAGCGTGAAAAACAAATTCTCTCTCTGCGCTTCTTTGACGGCAAGACCCAGATGGAGGTAGCAAATTTGGTAGGCATTTCTCAGGCACAGGTGTCCCGACTGGAAAAGGGCGCCATCAGCGCTATGCGTCGGCAGGTCTTACCCAGCTAAACAATTAATAGTTACAAAAGGATCTTCGCACCAAATACCTGCACAGCAAAAACGACAATGCGTAATCTCGGCCCCCTCCATGAGGGGGCTGTCAGAAATCAAAGATTTCTGACTGGGGGAGTGTCCTATCTTAAGAACCACACTCCCTCCGACCTCGCGTTCGCTCGGCCACCTCCCTCTGTGAGGGAGGCAAGGCTTTGACGCGCTTCGCTCGCTCAGAATGACATACTTTTTCGTCGGTGCTTTCCTACAAATGCATACCGCTTTTTCCGGGGGCATATAATCCGATAGTATCATCAGGGAGGTATTCCTATGGCTTGTAAATTTACCGAGCTGCACTGCAAGGAAGTCATCTGTATTTATGACGGACGGCGACTGGGGTTCGTTTCCGATGTGGTGATCGAGCTGCCGGAGGGGCGGGTGCTATCCATTGTTGTCCCCGCCCCCATCCGTTTCCCCCAAATCGGGCATCGGGATGAGTATCTCATTCCCTGGGACTGCGTCAAAAAGATCGGCCCGGATATTATTTTGGTAGACATAAAGCCGGATCAGTGCCGTATCCCCCGCCCTAGGCTGGGATTTCTATGCTAAACCCTCTGTTTTTTATAAGAAAAAGCAGAAAAAACCTTGAAAATATTAAAAAAACACTTGCAAATTGAAAAGCCTTGCATTATAATAACTCGGCACGGAAATTTTCCGTAGTATTATTACACCACACACCCGGGGACCTGTCGCTCCCGTGTCCGCAAAAAGGACGGGCGGCCGGAATGAACGGGGTGGAGGAACAAACAAAAGGAGAAAACAAAAAATGGCTGTCGTATCTATGAAACAACTGTTGGAGGCCGGCGTACACTTCGGTCACCAGACCCGCCGCTGGAACCCCAAAATGGCTCCCTACATCTACACCGAGCGTAACGGTATCTACATCATCGACCTGCAGAAGACCGTTAAGAAGTTAGAGGAAGCCTACAACTTCGTTCGTGACATGTCCGCTGAGGGCGGTAGCCTCCTGTTCGTCGGCACCAAGAAGCAGGCACAGGACGCAATCAAGGAAGAAGCAATCCGCTGCGGTGGCTACTATGTCAACGCCCGCTGGCTGGGCGGTATGCTGACCAACTTCCGCACCATGCGTACCCGTATTGACCGTCTGGCACAGCTGCGCAAGATGGAAGCTGACGGCACCTTCGCTATGCTGCCCAAGAAGGAAGTTATCAAGCACCAGGGCGAGATCGAGAAGCTGGAGAAGTACCTGGGCGGCGTTAAGGAAATGAAGAAGCTGCCTGCAGCTCTCTTTATCGTTGACCCCCGCAAGGAGCGCAACGCCATCGCTGAGGCTAAGAAGCTGGGCATTCCGATCGTTGCGATCGTTGACACCAACTGCGATCCCGAAGAGATCGATTATGTGATCCCCGGCAATGATGACGCTATCCGCGCCATCCGTCTGATCGCTGCTGCTATGGCAAGCGGTGTGATTGAAGGCCGTCAGGGTGAGGACGCTACTGCTGCTGAGGCTACCGAGGCTGTAGAAGAGACCGTCGCTGAGTAATTACACAGGAGGATATAAAAATGGCATTTACTGCACTTGATGTTAAGAAGCTCCGTGAAATGACCAATGTCGGTATGATGGACTGCAAGGCTGCCCTTGCTGCTACCGACGGCGATATGGATAAGGCTGTTGACTGGCTCCGTGAGAAGGGTCTGGCTAAGGCTACCAAGAAGGCTGACCGCATCGCTGCGGAAGGCGTTGCTTACGCAACTGTCGTTGACGGCGTAGGCGTTGTCATCGAGGTCAACTCCGAGACTGACTTTGCTGCTAAGACCGATTCCTTCATGGATCTGGTCAAGAATCTGGCTGTGGTTGTTGCACAGCAGAACCCCGCTGATGTGGAAGCTCTGAAGGCTTGCACCTATCCTAACTCCACTTTGACCGTTACTGAGATCATGCAGGAGAAGGTTATGTCCATCGGCGAGAATATGCAGATCCGCCGCTTCGACCGCTTCGCTACCGGCACCTCCGTTGCTTATGTCCACATGGGCGGCACCCACGGTGTTCTGGTCAATCTGGAAGTCGAGGGTGACATTGACGCTACCGAGATCGGCAAGAACGTTGCTATGCAGATTGCTGCTATGAACGCTAAGTACTGGGATAAGTCTCTGGTACCTCAGGCCGAGATCGACAAGGAGCTGTCCGTACAGCTGGCTCTGATGGAGAACGATCCCAAGATGGCTTCCAAGCCCGCTCAGGTCAAGGAGAAGATCGCTGCCGGTAAGATCAACGCCTTCTTTAAGGATATCTGCCTGCTGCAGCAGGATTTCGTCCGCTCCGACATCTTCCAGGGTGATGTGGCTGGCTACATTGCCGACGCTGGCAAGAAGCTGGGTGGTTCCGTCAAGTTCGTCAACGCCATTCACTATGTGAAGGGCGAGGGCATCGAGAAGAAGGAAGAGAACTTCGCTGCTGAAGTTGCTGCTCAGATCGCCGGTGCTAAGTAATTAGAACCCAATAAATTTCCGGGAGACCAAATTGGTCTCCCGGTTTTTTGTACTATACCCAAAGCCTCCCTTGTGTAAAGGGAGCCTTTTATGAAAACAGTCTATCCACCGAGGCAAAGGAATAGCCCATTTCTTTCCATTTTGTCAGGAGCTCGTCTAAGATCTCTGCATTGGTTTTGGAGGTGGAGTGCAAAAGCACCACCGCGCCGTTGTGGATGCGGGGCAGGAGCTTAGAGAAGGCCTCCTCCCGTGTGGGTTGGGCATCGTTGTTCCAATCTACATAGGCAAGACTCCAAAAGACCGTCTTATATCCCAATTCCTTGGCGTTTTTCAGATTTTCCAAGCTATAGACCCCCTGCGGTGGGCGGTAGTATTTGGGAAGCTCCTGACCGGTGATGTCAAAAAACAGCTTTTCCAGCTCCTGCAGCTCCTCCGCAAAGGCTGCCGGGTCGGCGATCTTCTCCATATTATAATGGTGCATCGTGTGATTGCCCACGATATGTCCCTCATCCACCATCCGCCGCACCAGATCCGGGTTTCGCTCCATATAATTGCCCACAAGGAAAAAGGCAGCTTTTATATTATGTTTTTTTAATGTATCGAGTATCTTCTCCGTACAGCCGTTTTCATAGCCCGCATCGAAGGTCAAATAGACCGTTTTCTCGCTGGTATCGCCCAAGAATGCGCTGTCGTATTTCTGTAACTGTCCAACATCAGCAGTACCCTCCGGTGCCTCCCCCTCTGTGTGGAAACGAAGCCCCCAGCTGCCCGTGGGAACGGACTCCCCGAAAATGCCGGCCGCAATGCCGAAAAGACAAAATACACCGATGGCGATCAGTGTCCATTTCTTCCTTTTCATACTATCCCTCCTCGGGACAATCTATGGCCTTCCAGCCGAAAATATGCCTCTGTCGTCAAAATATACACATTTGTCCTTGTGGGAAAAGCACACTTTGGCAGGTTTTCTCCAAAAAAACTGTTGCAATCGTTTTTCCATTTTGCTAAAATAGAGGAAGATTTTTAATCAGGAGGTAACTTAGTATGGGTTATATTGACGAAGTATTAGAGCTGGTCGCTCAGCAAAATCCCGATCAGAAGGAATTCCAGCAGGCGGTCAAGGAGGTTCTTTCCTCCCTGCGTCCCGTGATTGAAAAGAACGAGGCGCGTTACCGTCGCGAGGCGCTGCTTGAGAAGATGGTAAACCCTGAGCGGGTAATTATGTTCCGGGTGCCTTGGCAGGATGACGAGGGCAACACCCATGTCAACACCGGCTACCGTATCCAGTTTAACGGTGCCATCGGTCCCTACAAGGGCGGTCTGCGTCTGCACCCCTCTGTAAACTTAAGCATTATGAAGTTCCTCGCCTTTGAGCAGTGCTTCAAAAATTCTCTTACCGGTCTGCCTATGGGCGGCGGCAAGGGCGGCTCCGACTTTGACCCCAAGGGCAAATCCGACCGGGAGATCATGCGCTTCTGCCAGAGCTTTATGACCGAGCTTGTAAAGTATATTGGACCGGACACCGATGTGCCCGCCGGTGATATCGGTGTTGGCGCACGGGAGATCGGCTATATGTACGGTCAGTACCGCCGTATCCGCGGTGCATACGAGGGTGGCGCACTGACCGGCAAGGGTCTGACCTACGGCGGCTCTCTGGGCCGTAAGCAGGCAACGGGCTACGGTCTGCTGTATCTGACCCGGGAACTGCTGAAGGCAAACAATATGGACATCGCCGGAAAGATCGTTACCGTCTCCGGCGCGGGCAATGTCGCCATCTATGCCATTGAAAAGGCTACCGCTATGGGCGCAAAGGTGGTCACCTGCTCCGACTCCACCGGCTGGATCTACGATCCCGAGGGCATTGATGTGGAGCTTCTAAAGGATGTAAAGGAAGTCCGTCGGGCACGGCTGGATGCTTATGCTGCCGCACGAAAGAGTGCACAGTATAAGGAAGGTCGGGGCGTATGGTCTGTGAAGTGTGACATTGCGCTGCCCTGCGCTACCCAGAATGAGCTGCTGTTGGACGACGCCAAAATGCTGGTTGCAAACGGCTGCCGCGTGGTCTGCGAAGGCGCAAATATGCCCACCACCCTGGAAGCTACCCACTATCTACAGGAAAACGGCGTGCTGTTCTGTCCCGGCAAGGCTGCCAACGCCGGTGGCGTAGCTTGCTCGGGTCTCGAAATGAGCCAGAACTCTCAGCGTCTTTCCTGGAGTGTTGAGGAAGTGGACGAGAAGCTGCAGACCATTATGGTAAATATCTTTAAGAACTTGGATCAGGCAGCAAAGGACTACGGTATGGAGGGTAACTATGTTGCCGGTGCCAACATCGCAGGCTTCGAAAAGCTGGCGGAGGCTATGATCGCCCAGGCTTCTTTCTAAAAACATAGAAAACACGGAGGACTGTAATGTTCAATTTTGGTTTTTCCGGCTTCGGCGGCAGAATTGTACTCTTTGAAATTATGTTCTCTTTGGTTTTTGTTCTTGTGGTCGGTATGTTTATCGCAATTGCCGTAAAAGGCATTCTCCAATGGAACAAGAATAATCACTCCCCCAAGTTGACCGTACCGGCAACGGTGGTGGCAAAGCGCACCAACGTTTCCCACCACCATCACGCAAACACCCATCACACTACCCGCTCCACCACCTACTATGTAACCTTTCAGGTGGACAGCGGTGACCGGATGGAGCTGCATATGACCGGCAGCGAATTTGGTATGCTCGTGGAAGGTGACCAAGGCAAGCTCACCTTCCAAGGCACCCGATACTTAGGCTTTGAGAGAAATATATAAATCATTTACAGGAGAAACTACTATGAAATCTGTCAAAACGATGCTGCTGGGCATTGCTGTCCTGATCCTCGCCTCCTTTGGCTACATCGCGTGGATAAACGGCGTGGGCGTAGGCGCAGTTACCTTTTTTGCAGGTTTGGTGATCGGCTTGCTCCTCTGCCTGCGGGGCTATTTTAGAAAAGATGAATAATCATAACCACCGGCCGTGCCGGTGGTATGCACAGGCCCCCTTAGGGCCTACAACCTGCCGAGCCTATAGGCTCATCGAATTCTCTTTCGCTTGCGTGTTTTGCCCCACCACCGCAAATGCGGTAATTAGCGCACCGAAGGCTCTCTTGTGTAAAGGGAGCTGTCAGCCGAACAGGCTGACTGAGGGATTGACACTATGAGAACAACCCCTCCGCCCAGTGTGCGCACTGGGCACCTCCCCTTACACAGGGGAGGCTTGCCGCTGTGGCGGGACTGGGCATAGCTAAAGCTTTTTGGAACCACCAGCCGTGCTGGTGGTTTTCTATAAGCAAAAAGAATCGGCACCCACAATCGGGTGCCGATTTTTTATCCCTCTTTCAGGCGGATGCAGACTACGGTGGCATCATCGTCCCCTTGGTAGGTGCCGCAATCCAGCAAGCAGCGGGCTAAGATCTCGTCCGGGGCGCCTGCCTTCTCCCGGCAGATGCGAAAGGCGCTTTCCTCTCCTACGCCGTCGCTAACCATCATGAGCCGCTCTCCGTTTCGCAGGCTCACCCGTTTCACCGGTGGCTGCCAGCCGGAGGCGGCAAGACCGGGCGGGGGTGTGGCTGTGCCTATTTTGTCAGTCTTTCCGTCTGCAATCAGATAGGAGGGCGCTGCGCCCCATTTATAAAGACTTACTGCGCCGGTGCCTAAGTGCAGCTCCGCCATATCCACCGTGAGGATCCCGGCTCTGTCTCGCAAGGCGCATATGCTGTTGAGGCTTCCAAGGGCATGCTCCGCCGGGTAGCCGGCCAGCAGCAGCTTTCGCAGCAGCTCGCCTCCTGTTTTGGCTTCCATTGCCGCCTCAACGCCGGTGCCCATACCATCGCACAGGAGCACATAGTATTTCCCACCGGTGCCCAAAAACCGCAGGCATCGGTCACCGCTGCCGGGTGCCGGGCGATTGCCATACACCCGCACCTCTGCCCGATAATAGTCCCGGATGCTGTCCGCCTTTTGGGTCAAGGTGTCGGATAGCTGCTGTAAGTACCCGGAAAGAAAGCCGTATTGCTGCAAAACTGCTGAACGGTAATCTCTCTGCCGTTCCCGGTCTGCCAAAATAGAGCGAAGCTGCTCCTGACTGCGGTGCAGCTGGGCAAGAAACCGTCCGCTCTTTTTGCAGACGATGGGCAGCTCCTCGCTGCTTTGGAGGGGTTTGTGAAGCAGAGCGCCGGGAAGCTGGGCGATATGGCGGTGATCCTTGCAGTTTTTTCGATAGCTGCAGCCATTGCAGGCGGTCTCCGCCGCCCTTTGTACCAGCAGGTCCTCATCCACAGGCGTTTCCGGAATTTCCGCAAGAATCTGCTTCGTCTGCGCCATCACCCCGGCTGCCAGCTCCAGCCGTACTTGGGCAAGTCCGATGGCGCCCCGGCGGTGGCTCAGTGGCGCTTGCTTGGGCAGGTATACGCCGCCCATCGCGCCGAAGAACAGTCCCGGAAGGGGTGTAATGTCCCAAATGCCGCAAATATACATTACGATCCCGCAAACGCACACCACCGTTGCGCCACCCAACCAGAGGGGCTGCTTTGGCAAAAAGCGAATCAAGTAAGAAAGGCACAAAATTGCCGTCATCGGCAGTGGTGTAATGCCCGCCAGATCCAGCGCAAGTCCAGCCAGCGCTGCCGCAGGAAAGGCGCCCCGGACCAAAAGCGCCCCGGCAGCTAAGTAACCCAGACCCAAATAGGGCACCGGCAATATCTGCGCCAATGCCAGTACCCCAAAGCCACAGGCAAACCAGTCATAAAGGGGATTGCGCTCCCGGGTCACCCGGGCAAACAGACCGCTGGCTACCCCCGCAAGCAATATCCGCAAGAAATAAATAATGACCGGCGGCGCTTCATTACCGGCAAGCTGGAACACCACCCCCAGGATCGCCACCGAAAAGGCTGCCGCCATAGGCATCAGCAAGGGTGCTGTCCGACAAATGCGACGATCTCCCAAAATCGCGGAAAGCAGCAGTGCAACGGCGCACCAAGCCACCGGCTGCAGCGCATTCCAGAATACCAAATACCCTAAAATACCGCCCAATGCTGCAATTAATGACGACATACCGGTACAGCCGCAAATGAGCCCCACCGTAAGTGGCAAAAAATGCTGGTTTAAGCTGGCTGCGCTCAGGCAAAAGCCTGCCAAAAAATAGCCGCCACCGCGAAGCAACGAATAAATCTGCGGTTGGGCGGAAAGCCGACGCAAAAAATGCCTTCCCTGCCCTAAAAATGCATCCATATGTAACACGACCTTTCTTTTTCCTTTTCATCCTACCACCAAAGAGAGAAATTTTTTGTCGTTTGGACGCAGCACAGAAAGATTCTTGCATATCGTGGCGATCGGGTGTATAATAGCCAAAAAAGGAGGCGACAGTATGGGTCTGGAATATGAAAAGAAGTTCCGCGCAGATGAAGAAACCCTTAAGAATATCCACGCTTCCCTGAAAGAAAAACCCTACCTTTTGCAGATGGAGACCACTTATTACGATACCCCTAACAGTGCGTTATCCAAGCGGAAGATCACCCTCCGCCGCCGTTTGGAAAACGGCCACTCTGTCTGCACGTTAAAGACCCCTACTGGCACAACTGCCCGAGGGGAATTCCAAACAGAATGTGACAGCATCCACGACGCCATCCCCGTTTTATGTAAACTTAGCAATTGGGTGGAATTGCTGTCCCTGACCACAGAAGGTATCATCCCGGTATGCGGTGCAAAATTTACCCGGACGGCGCGAAAAATTCCCTTCGGAGACAGCCTTTTGGAGGTCGCGCTGGATGCAGGCATTTTAATAGGCGGTGAAAAAGAGCTGCCGCTTTTTGAAGTTGAGGTAGAGCTGCTTTCCGGAAAAGAACAGGACGCAGATCTCTATGCCGCACTGCTGGCGCAGAAATTTTCCTTGCAGGAAGAACCGAAAAGCAAATTCCGCCGGGCGCTTGATTTGGCGAAAGGAGACGAAAAATGGCAATAAATGCGTTTTTTGAAAGGTACGACCGGCTGTTTCTCTTTGATACAGAGACCACCGGTCTGGACTTTATGCGGGATGAGATCATCGAATTTGCCGCGATTGTAGTAGAATTAAAGGACGGTGTCCCCACCGTCACCGAGGAGTACGACGAGCTGATCTCCCTGACCCCCGGAAATACCATTCCGCCCAAAATCCAGCAGCTGACCGGTATTACCAACGAGGATGTGCAGGCAAGAGGTATTCCAAAAGCACAGCTTTGCAGCGACATTGCGCGAATGGTGTCCGGCAGGACACTGCTCCTTGCTTACAATGCACATTTTGACTTGAGTTTTCTTTTTTACTTGCTGCTGCGCAGCGGTGACCCCGCTATCCTAAAGGGCAAGGACAAATTAGACCTACTCACTGTCTATAAAGACCGTCGGGAATATCCCCATAAGCTGTGCAGTGCCATCGAAGCCTACGGTCTTTCCGGAAAAGTCGTCAACTCCCACCGGGCGGTGGATGATGTGCTGGCCACCTTGGAGGTTATGAAGGAGATGGATAAGGAAAAGCCGGATCTTTTTCGTTATGTTAACCTCTTTGGCTATCATCCTACATACGGTCTTGGCAGTAAGCCCATCGGCTCTGTGACCTATAAACCCCAACCCACCCCCGCGAGAACACCACTTTATGAACATCAGGAGGCAATATGGTAAACGAACAAGCATACGCCCTCGGCACAAAGCGGTCCTGCATCCGAGAGCTTTTTGAATACGGCAGAATGCGCGCCGCCGTTGTAGGCGCGGACAAGGTCTATGATTACAGCTTAGGCAATCCCAGCATTCCCGCCCCGGCAGAGGTGGGTGAGACCATTGCCGCCCTTTTGCAGGACACCGATTCTCTCTCCCTTCACGGCTACACCTCTGCAGTAGGTGATCTTGCCACCCGGCAGGCCATTGCAGACGACTTAAATGCCCGCTACGATGCCGGTGTAAATGCCGCCGATCTGTTCATCACCTGCGGTGCGGCGCCCGGTCTTTGCGCTGTTTTCGGTGCGCTGGCAGTTCCCAATGGGGAAATTCTCGCCATTGCCCCCTACTTCCCCGAGTACCGTCCCTTTGTGGAAAGCGCAGGTCTTACTTTCAAAGCCGTTGCCCCCGATGTACCGGACTTCCAGATTCGTTTGGATGCTTTAGCAGAAGCCATCACCGAGCGTACCCAAGCCATCATTGTAAACTCTCCCAACAACCCCGCCGGCACGGTCTACAGCCGTCAGACCCTGACCGCTTTGGGCGCATTGCTGACGGAAAAGAGCAAGGAATTTGGTCATCCCATCTATATCATCTCCGATGAGCCTTATCGGGAACTTGCCTACGACGGCACAGAAGTCCCCTTTATCCCCACCATTTACAAGAACACCATCGTTTGCTATTCCTATTCCAAGTCCCTGTCGCTCCCCGGTGAGCGGATCGGCTATGTCTATGTGCCCCAGCAAGCCGATGACGCAAAGGCGCTGCTCCCTGCGGTTGCCGGTGCTGCCCGGAGTATGGGACATGTCTGTGCCCCCTCCATGTGGCAGAAGCTGATCGCCCGCTGCACCCATCTGCGTCCCGACCTTGAAAGCTACGACATCAACCGTCGCACTCTCTACGAAGGCTTGGTAAAAGCCGGCTACCGGGTAGCAAAGCCCGACGGCGCATTTTATCTTTTCGTAGAAGCACCCGGCGGTGATGCCAAGGCATTTTCCGAAAAAGCAAAGGAAAAAGATCTTTTGATCGTTCCCGGTGACGATTTCGGCTGTCCCGGCTATTTCCGGCTGTGCTACTGCGTAAGCTACCGCCAGATCACCGAAAGCCTTCCCCTCTTTGCAGAACTGATATAATAAAAGCAGGGCAAATGCCCTGCTTTTTTGCAGTTTTGCTTATAAAAATATTGCATTTACGCATAATATATGCTATATTTTTTAGGTTAAATGCTATTAAAGGAGAGAAGCAGGATATGGCATCTCAGGAAAACATTCGTAATATTGCCATCATCGCCCATGTTGACCACGGTAAGACCACCTTGGTGGACGAAATGTTGAAGCAGGGCGGTATTTATCGGGAAAATCAAGCCACCGTTACCCGGGTTATGGACTCCGGCGACTTGGAGCGGGAGCGCGGCATCACGATTCTCGCGAAGAACACCTCCGTTTATTATAAGGATACCAAAATCAATATTGTGGACACCCCCGGTCACGCCGACTTTGGCGGTGAGGTGGAGCGCATTCTCAAGATGGTTAACGGCGTTCTGCTCTTAGTGGATGCCGCCGAAGGCCCGATGCCCCAGACCCGTTTCGTGCTGCAAAAGGCATTGGAGCTGGGTCACAAGGTTATTGTTGTGGTCAACAAGATCGACAAGCCCGATGCCCGGATCCACGAGGTAATGGACGAGGTTTTGGAGCTACTTTTGGATCTGAACGCCACCGATGAGCAGTTTAACTCTCCCACCGTTTTCTGCTCCGGCAGACAGGGCACTGCCGCTTACGGACCGGATGATACCGGTGTCGATCTCGTACCTCTCTTTGAGACCATCGTCAATTATGTACCCGCCCCCGAGGGTGATAAGAACGCACCCTTGCAGCTGCTGGTCTCCTCCATCGATTATAACGACTATGTGGGCAGAATCGCCGTAGGTCGCGTGGAGCGCGGCACGATCAAAGTCGGTCAGGAAGTTGTGATTGCCGACTACCACGACAGCACCTTAAAGCAAAAGGGCAAGGTAGTCGCGCTTTATGAGTACAGCGGACTGGAAAAAGCTGCAATTCAGGAAGCCTCCGCCGGTGAGATCGTGGCGTTGTCCGGTATGGCAGATATCACCATCGGTCGCACCCTCTGTGCCCCGGACTGCATCGAGCCCCTGCCTTTCGTAAAAATTTCCGAGCCAACCATCGAAATGACCTTTGCGGTCAACGACTCTCCCTTTGCCGGCAAAGAAGGCAAGTTCGTCACCTCCCGTCAGCTCCGTGACCGACTGGAAAAGGAGCTTCTGAAGGATGTCTCCCTCCGGGTCACCGAGCAGGGCAGCGATTCCTTCAATGTGGCAGGCCGCGGCGAAATGCACCTCTCTATCCTGATGGAGACTATGCGCCGGGAGGGCTTCGAGTTCTCCGTCTCCACACCCCGTGTGCTTACCAAGGAAATTGACGGCAAGCTCTGCGAGCCTGTGGAAAGAATGGTTGCGGATGTGCCCGAGGAATGTATGGGCGCGGTCATTGAAAAAATGGGTCGCCGCAAGGGTGATCTGCTCAGTATGACGCCTATGGGCAACCGCTACCGCCTGGAGTTTTTAGTTCCCTCCCGCGGACTTTTTGGCTATCGGAACGAATTTTTGACCGATACCCGGGGCGAAGGCATTATGAGTAGTGTCCTGGAGACCTACACACCTATGAAGGGCGAAATTGAACGCAGACTTACCGGCTCTCTCATCGCTTTCGAGACCGGCGAGGCTTGCTCCTACGGTCTGTTTAATGCCCAGGAGCGTGGCGCGCTGTTCATTGGCGCCGGCACACCGGTCTATGCCGGTATGGTTGTCGGTATTTGCAGCCGTAACGAGGATATGACCGTCAATGTCTGCAAGAAAAAGCAGTTGACCAATATGCGTGCTTCCGGCTCTGACGAGGCGCTGCGCCTGACAAGCCCCAAGATCTTCTCCTTGGAGCAGTGCTTGGAATTTTTGGCAGACGATGAGCTTTTGGAGTGTACGCCCAAGTCTCTTCGTATCCGCAAGCGGGAGCTTGACCACGCCGTGCGTATGCGCCAGCTGATGAAAAAGAGAAATCAGGAATAAAAACAGCAAGAGCAGACCCACATAATGGTCTGCTCTTATTTATTCATATTTGGGTTATCTGTTCTGTTCAGAAGATAGTCTACGGAGACACCGTGAAAATCTGCAATTTTTGTGAGAATCGTAGTAGGAATATCAATATCGCCACACTCATAATTGCTGTATACGCGCTGACTACAAGACAAAATCTCGCCCATCTGCGTTTGGGTCAAATCCTTATCTTCCCGCAAATTGCGTATCCTTTGATATAGCGGCATACCTGCTCCCTCTTATTGTTTATTGCATTTATTATATCGGTATATCTTTTCCTTATTGACTTTTAGCGAAAAATTCGCTAAACTAACAGCGGATGTTCTATTTTTTCAGAGCACTTGTTCACAATAGCAATTAACAAAGAAAAGAGGAAGCATTATGAAGCACTTTTTAGTAATCGTTCTTGTGATCGGTATAGTATTCATTTTCGCTGCTTGCAACGATCAGAGCACAAATCAAGAACCTACCACTGAGCCTGCTACTGAACCGCCTACGGAGCCAGCGGTATATTCCGAAGGTTTGGAATTTACACTTAATGCTAACGAAAAAAGCTACTCCGTAACAGGAATTGGCACCTGCAAGGATGAGCACATCGTCCTCCCTGCGGAATATAACGGTTTTCCCTTGACCGACATTGGCGCTTCTGCGTTTAAAAATTACACTGACATTGTTAGTGTTTCCATTCCAAATAGTATAATAAGTATCGGTAAAGATGCATTTGGGTACTGCAATAATCTTGCCAATGTAACTCTTGGGAACAACGTTTTAAGTATTGGCGTTAGTGCATTCGAAGGCTGTTCCAAACTTGCCAGTATCATCATTCCCAACAGTGTGACTACCATTGGTAATTCTGCATTCGGGGGTTGCTCCAGCCTAACTGGCATTACCATCCCAGATGGTGTGACAAATATTGGTGTTAATACATTCTATGGTTGTTCCAGCCTTTCCAGTATCACGATTCCTAATAGTGTTACCAGTATTGGCGATTCTGCATTCACTGGCTGCACTAGCCTTACCGATGTGTCTATCGGCGATGATGTAACCAATATTGGCTGGTATGCATTTGATGGATGTACGAACCTTACCAACATCACTATTCCTGATAGTGTGACCAGTATTGGCGAGTATGCGTTTCGTAACTGCGACAGTCTTACCAGCATCACCATCCCAGGTAGCGCAACAAGTATCGAGGGTTATGCATTCTATAGCTGTGACAAATTGACTCGTGTCAGCATCTCCAATGGCGTCCCCCGCATTGGTATGGCTATGTTCGAAGATTGTCCCAACCTCGCTATCATCACTATCCCAAATAGCGTTACAAGTATTGACTGGAATGCGTTCAAAAACTGTACAAGCCTTATCAGCATTGCCATTCCAGACAGCGTGACATACATCGGCCAGTCTGCATTTAAAAATTGTAGCAGTCTTACCAGTATTACCATCCCAAACGGTGTGGTGAGCATTGACGCTTGGGCATTCGAAAGCTGCGGCAGTCTTACCAACATCACCATCCCTGACAGTGTGACATACATCAGTCAATCTGCATTTGCCTATTGCAATAGCCTCACCAGCATCACTATCCCAAGTAGCGTAACAGGTATTGGCTGGTATGCATTTGAAAGATGTGGCAGTCTTCAAAGCATCACGATTCCTAATAGTGTGACGAGCATTGGTTCTCGTGTATTTGAAGTCTGCACAAGCCTTGCCAATATTCATTTCGAAGGAACGATTACACAGTGGCAGGCAATCTCTAAAGATTCCGCTTGGGATGGCCAACCTATCGGAAATTACACTATCTACTGCACAGATGGACAGATTGCCAAGGATGGCACTATTACCTATGAGTAAATATCCACCAACTAAAAAGGAGAGCTGCGGCTCTCCTTTTTGCGTTATAGCGGACGACCAATGGTCGCCCATAGGAGCGCATTGGCAGATTGTACCGGGAGATTGCCACGACCCTTCGGGTCTCGCAATGACAACGAAAATCGGCAATTTCCTGACTTTACATTACACACCCCGGAAAAAGTTGTTGACTTATAAGCATTTTTTGGTTATAATGTGTAGGCTGACGATTGTATCGTCGATTATTATGCGTTGCTGTGGTCTTTTGACTGTTGAGCATATGTGATTATTAGGAGGTGTATCCGAATGAAGCGTACCTATCAGCCCAGCCGCCGCCACCGTTCCAAGGTTCACGGTTTCCGGCAGAGAATGGCTACTTCCAATGGCCGCAAGGTTCTTGCCCGCCGTCGTGCAAAGGGCCGTAAAGTCCTGTCTGCCTGAGTTTGGGCTCTGTGACTGAACCACAGCAAAAATAATCGCTCATTGCGAAAATGGGAGTCTGTGCGGGGCGAACCGGTATTCGCCCCGCCCCTTTTTTACGGGAGATAAGCCTATGAAATTCTCCAGCGCACTGAAACTGAATCATATTTTTCGCCGCCTCTACGGCACACCCGGAACATCCAACCGTTTTCTGGCCCTCTATGCTAAGAAAAATCGGCTGGAGCAAAACCGTGTCGGTATCACCGTCAGCAAGAAGCTTGGCGGTGCTGTGGTGCGCAATCAGGTTCGCCGTCGTCTGCGGGAAGTTTATCGATTGAACGAGGAGCGTTTTTTACCCGGCTATGACATCGTGGTGGTTGCCCGTTCCCGGGCGGTAGAAGCATCCTTTGAAGAGCTTCGCACCGCATATCTGACAGCCGCGGAAAAAGCAGGGATCCTTCGCACGGAGGCGCAGCAATGAAAAGACTGATGCTCGCCCTGATTCGGTTTTATCGGAAGCATATCTCTCCCTATACCCCTCCCAGCTGTCGGTTCACACCCACCTGTTCTCAATACGCATACGAGGCAATCAACAAATATGGGGCCTTAAAAGGCGGATTTTTGGCGCTAAAGCGACTGCTTCGCTGCCACCCCTTCAGTAAGGCCGACCATTACGATCCCGTCCCCTGAGGAGGAAAATAAATGTTTCTTGCATTTCAACTTTCCGACATTGTTATCGTGCCCTTCAGTTACCTTCTGCGTTTTCTGTACCAGCTGGTAAATAACTACGGCTTGGCGCTGATCCTCTTTACCGTTTTGGTAAAGGTTATCCTGATTCCCCTGACCGCAAAAGGCAAAAAGAGTTCGATGCAAATGTCCCGCATGACCCCCTATGTACAGGCCTTGCGGAAAAAATATGAAAATGACCCCCAAAAACAAAACGAGGCCATTCAGGCATTATACAAGGAGGAAGGCGTATCCGGCGGCTGCGGCTGTCTTTGGAGCTTCATTCCCCTGCTGATCCTGATCCCTCTGTACACCATTGTCCGTGAGCCTATCACCTATATCTTGGGTGAAAGCAAAGAGGTCACAAACCAAATCATCGAAGCCATCAAAGCCGCTGCCCCCGAGGGAACCTTTACTGCAGGCAACTCCTATTATGATCAGATGACCGCTGCGGCGCTGATCCCCCAGTACAAGGATGCGCTTGCAGGCCTGAATCTCAGTGCGCAGACCCTTGGCGGTGTAAAATTCGACTTTCTTGGTATCGATCTTGCCCGGATCCCTGACTTCAACATCTTTGCGTGGAAGGCATTTACTTGGGCAAATATCGGCGCATTCCTGCTGCCCGTTCTGTCTGCCGGCAGCCAGATGTTTACCAGCTGGCTCTCCCAGAAGATGAACAACTCCGTTATCACCAACGACAAAGGTCTGCAGGACACCGAGACCGCGAAAAACTCCGATGCCGCACAGACCGGCAAGTATATGCTCTATATGATGCCCATTATGACGCTTATTTTTGGCTTCTCTATGCCCGCTGCCATCAGCGTTTATTGGTTCATTCAGGGTATTGTTTCTACCGTAATTGATGTCATCCTCACCAAGATCTATCGTAAGAGCTATGACGAAGAGGACCACGCCCGCCGTTTGAAGGCTTTACAGGAAGAGGCTGAGGAAGCAGAAAAGGAGCGCGTCCGCGCAGAACGCCGCGCCGCAAATCCTGACGGCATCACCGAAAATACCAGCAAAAAGAAAATGCAGCAGAAGGCACAAAAGGAAAAAGAAGCTGCCAAGGCTGCTGCCGCCCGGGAATATGCCATCCGTAAGGGGGAATATGTAGAGGAGGACGAGCCCTCTGCACCCAAGACCCTCTCCGGTATTCCCGACCGTCCCTTCTGCAAGGGACGGGCATACGATCCCAACCGATACAGTGTGAATCACACGGAGGAATAAATGGAAAAGACAATCGTTACCACCGGCAAGACCATTGATCTTGCCATTGAAGCCGCTTTGCAGCAGCTGGGTCTGGACAGAGACAGCGTTTCCGTTCAGGTCCTGTCTCAGGCAAAGCCCGGCTTTTTAGGCTTCGGCGCCACCCCTGCCCGGGTGCAGGTCAGCTACGAGGCACCAGACCCCGTTCCCGAAGCACCCAAAAGTGCGCTGACCTCCGCCTCCCGGAGTAAACCCAAGCCCACCTATGTTGCTCCTAAGAAGGAAGAACCCAAGCCCACTGCCCCTAAGGCAGAAGCACCTAAGGCCGAGAAGCCCGCTCCCAAGAAGGAAGCCCCTAAGGTAGAAAAGCCTGCGCCTAAGCAGGAAGCTCCCACGGTGCCTAAGGTCTACACCCCTGCCGAGGCCGGCAGCACCGAGGAGAAGATTGAAACCTTCATTAAGGGTCTCTTGGAGCACATGGGCTCTAATGCTGTCCCCCACGCACAGAAGGCTGATAACGACACCTACAATGTAGATCTGGTAGGTGAGGATCTTGGCTTCCTGATCGGTCGCCGGGGCGATACTCTGGACGCCATCCAGCATCTTGCCAACTACTCCATCAACCGCGGCATCAGCGGTCATATCCGCATCAATGTGGATGCTGAGGAGTACCGTCAGAAGCGGGAGGAATCCCTCCGCCGCTACGCCCAAAAGAAGGCGCAGCAGGTTCTGAAGGCGCACCGCCGCACCACTCTGGAGCCTATGAACGCTTACGAGCGTCACCTGATCCACGCAGCCCTGCAGGATATGGACCGGATTACCACCTACTCTGTCGGTACTGAGCCCAACCGCCGGGTCGTCATCGAGTACGTTCGCTAAATCGTCAAAAGCCCAGCCTTTCGGCTGGGCTTTTACTTATGTATTTAGTCGCAGCAGGGGTCCTTCTTGGCAGGCTTTTCCGCCTTGGGGGCTTCAGGGGTATCGTCGCCAAGGCCGGTGGTCTCTGTAAAGATGGTGTTTTTCTTCACCATTTCCACCGTATCGGTAGGAATGATCAGCTTGGAGGCTGTGCCGTTTGCCATCTCCACCAGGGCCTCGTAGCGCTTCAGCTCAATGACCTCAGGGGTGGGGCAGGCTGCCATAATGGCGCGCAGGCCGTCTGCCTCTGCCTGCTTCTGCAGCAGAACTGCCTTTGCTTCACCTTCCGCCCGGGCAATGCGGGCATCTCTTTCACCCTCTGCAGCCAAAACCATTGCCTGCTTGTCACCCTCTGCCCGGGTGATCACTGCCTGCTTGTGGCCTTCCGCTTCCAAAAGGGTCTCGCGTCTTGCCCGCTCTGCCTTCATCTGCTTTTCCATAGATTCCCGGATATCTGCAGAGGGTGTAATATTTCGGATCTCCACACGGGTGACACGAATGCCCCACTCGTCGGTAGCTCTGTCCAGATTTTCCGTCATCTTGGCGTTGATGGAATCACGGGAGGTAAGGGACTCATCCAGGGTAAGCTCACCGACGATGTTACGAAGTGTGGTGGTAGTCAGGTTTGCCAGTGCCTCCACGGGATTGGCTGCGCCGTAAGCGTAGAGCTTGGGATCAAAGGTCTTATGATAAACCACCGCATCAATGGTCAGCGGTACATTATCGCTGGTGATAACAGACTGAGGCGGTGTATCAAGCACCTTCTCCTTTGTGGTTGCCCGGGCAACTACCCGATCGATTCCAAAAGGAAGAAGGAAGTGAAGACCTGCTTCCCAAATTGCGTGGAACTTGCCGAGTCGCTCAATAACATAGCTCTCCGTATGGGGTACGACCCGGATAGAAGAGATCGCGATCACCAATAGGATAACCAAAATAATGATAAGCCACATATTCTTTTCTCCTTTACATAAATGAATTTGTGCGTTTGCAAATTTATTTTACCTTATTTCGACAACCTTGTCAATGCTTTTCCAGCCTTGACATTTTTGCGTTTATCCGATATAATCGCACTAACTTTATAGGACAGTTCGCAACCATCCTGTCGGTAAACAAAACTAAGGAGCTTGGATGGGCGTTTTGCGCCCATTTTTATTTGATTATGCAAAAAACAAAAAACTTAACCCGCAGCGCGCTGCTTGCAGCCGCTTATGTGGCACTAACCTACCTGCAAAATTTCATCTTTCCCAACTCTACCTCCTTTGCCATCCAGTTCCGGGCATCGGAAGCCCTTTGTGTATTAGCGCTTTTCTTCCCTGCTGCCATCCCCGGTCTGTCCGTTGGCTGCCTACTCTATAACTTGAGCTACACCATGGCACTGCCCTTAGACCCGATCGTAGGCACCTTCGCCACCGCTCTCGCCACCGGCAGTATGTATCTGCTTCGCAATATAAAACTGAAAGGGCTGCCCCTTCTCTCTCTGCTGATGCCGGCGCTGTTTAACGCGTTTCTCGTAGGTTGGGAATTAGATTTATATATCGGCGGTGGTTTTTGGATCAACGCGCTTTATGTTGCCATCGGTGAGGCGGCAGTCCTGCTGACCTTAGGCAGCGTGCTGTACTTTGCCCTAAAGCCCCACACTGCCCGGTTAAATGCATAAGAATACTCTGCGGAGTTCTTCCGCAGAGTATTTTTCTACCCTATTTTGAACGCGATATTTTGCAGTATCGTCCAAAATATCTCGCCCCAGGTCAAGCGCTCCACACCCTTTTCCGCCACCAGCGGAATCTGAGACAAGACCTG
The DNA here is from genome assembly GCA_015067785.1 of Oscillospiraceae bacterium. Taxonomy (GTDB): domain Bacteria; phylum Bacillota; class Clostridia; order Oscillospirales; family Oscillospiraceae; genus Faecousia. The sequence goes on along the minus strand of SVLR01000005.1, from coordinate 11,561 downwards.
TTCCCCTGCCTTTAGCGTGAGTGTGCCCAATCGCTGTCCCTTTCCCACCGGAGCATCTGCGATTTCCATAAGCTCGATTTGGGTACTTACCATATTCTTTTGGCTCTTATCGATGAGCAGAGCCCCCTCCTGCGTAGGAATTGCCCGCACCTCGTTATCCCTGCCCAACCGTACCGGCACTAAGCAATTCGGTACTTCCGGACGGATCAATGCGTAATTGGAAAAGCCGTAATCCAGCAGCTGCTTGCAGCCGGCAAACCGGTCCTGCGAGCTTTCCGCGCCCATTACTACGGCAATCAGCTCCATTCCGTCCCGCTCTGCTGTGGAAGAAAGGCAGTATCCTGCCTTAGCGGTAAAACCGGTTTTCAGCCCCGTGCAGCCATTATAAAACCGCACCATTTTGTTGGTATTGGAAAGTCCAAAAGCACCGCCGCGCACGGTGTCCATCCAAATGGTGGTAAATTTCTTGATATCCGGATGATTTTTCATCAGCTCCCGGCTCATAAGGGCAATATCGTGGGCAGAGGTTTTGTGGCTTTCCGCCTCCTGGGCATCGTCGAGACCGGTACAGTTGACAAAATGGGTGTCCTTCATTCCCAGCTCTGCCGCCCGGGCGTTCATTTTGTCCACAAAGGCGCTTTCGCTGCCGTACAAATGCTCTGCCATGGCGCAGGCACAGTCATTGGCAGAGGACACCGCAATGGATTTGAGCATATCGGAGACCGACATCTGCTCCCCCACCTTTAAATAAACCTGACTGCCGCCCTTGGCAGCTGCCGCCTCCGAGGCGGTGACCATATCATTCCATCCGATCCTGCCGCTGTCGATGGCCTCCATAATCAGCAGCATAGTCATAATCTTCGTAACGCTTGCCGGATGGAGCGCTTCATGCGCGTTTTGCGCATAGAGCACCGTTCCGGTCTCCACATCCATCAGCAGCGCACTTTTTGCCTTCACCTGTAAATTTGTGGCGGCACTTACATTTGTGGGCAGCATCCCCACAAACAAAAGCACCGCCAAAATTACACTTAATTTTTTCATAGTGATCCCCTCCTGCGGTCTTTCTACCACAGATTATGAGAGAATCCTTCCCAGTATGTTAAAAATCCGGTATAAAAGCTTTCGTGGCAGAAGATGCCTCTTGGGTAAAGCCTCTGAGATCATTGAGATACATCCAGCTAAGGACTGCATCGTATTCCTCCTGCGTAATCTGCCGGTCATAAGGCGCAGGCAAGCCGCCCATAGGGGTATACTGCCGCATCAGGCTGACAAGGATCTCCCCGGGTGCGAACTTTTCGCCCAATAAATCCAATACTCTTAAGGAATTTTCCACCTGGCCGGGCAAAATCAAATGGCGGACGATCACACCGCGCTCCATCTTTTCCCCGCAAAATGTCACCGGTCCTACTTGATTTACCATTTCCCGGATGGCAGAAAGTGCGGTTTCTGCGTAGTCGGCAGCGCCGGAAAGCTGTAAAGCCAAGGAATTATCCGCATATTTCATATCCGGAAGGTAGATATCCACCAACCCCGAAAGGGCGCGGATGGTCTCTACTCGTTCATAACCACCGCAGTTATAAACCACCGGCACAGACAGCTTAGGAGAAAGGGCAGGAATGATCGTAGGCAAATACTGGGTCGGCGTCACAAGGTCGATATTCTCCGCACCTTGATCGATCAGCGTTTCCATCTCTTGCCGCAAGGTCTTGCTGTCCATAGGTGTTCCCGTAGGCTTCTGACTAATGGCACGGTTTTGACAGTATTTACAGCCAAGCGTACAGCCGCCGAAGAAGATGGCACCGCTGCCGCCACTTCCTGCCAGTACCGGTTCCTCCCACTTATGGAGCATCGTTTTTGCCACCAGCGCCATATCGCCGCAGCCGCAAAAGCCCTTCTCTCCCGCCGTTCTGTCTACACCGCACATTCTGGGGCAAAGGGTACAGTTTTTGTAATCCATAATATCCTCACAAAAAAGGGAGGGTCGCCCCTCCCATGCTTTATTTTTCTTCTTCCGGTGTAAAATCCAAAGTGATCGTCTTTACATTGGTGCGAAGCTGGGTATATTTCACGCCGGCAGCGTTGAACATCCGCTTGGAGGCAATGGTAGCAGGGGTATCCGCGTATTTATCCGAAAGATAGAAAACCTCCCGAACACCGCTCTGGATAATGGCTTTCGCGCACTCATTGCAGGGGAACAGGGCAACATACAGCTTACTGCCCCGCAGATCGCGGCCGTTTGCGTTCAAAATTGCATTCAGCTCTGCGTGAACCACATAGGGATACTTGGTATCCTCACCGGTTCTTTCCCAAGGAAACTCATCGTCAGAGCAGCCCTTGGGCATACCGTTATAACCGGTAGAAATGATAATATTCTCCTGAGAAACGATGCAAGCACCTACCTGTGTGCCGGGGTCCTTACTGCGCTTTGCCGCCAGCATCGCAATGCCCATAAAATATTCGTCCCAGCTGATATAACCTGTCCGCTTCATAGGGTGACCTCCAAGCCTTAAAAATTCTGTAACCTATCATAACACAAAAAAGGCGACAAGAGCAACCCCTCATCGCCTTTTTTCTTCTATTAATCAAAAATATCCTTGATCGTATCAAAAAATTTCTTCATTTTCGGGGTGGACTTATTGTCCATCGTGCCGTCTAATTTGCGAAGCAGCTCTTTTTGCTCCTTTGTCAGCTTGGTAGGGGTCTCCACCACCACAAAGAAATGGTGATTGCCACGGCGACGAGGATCGTTTACACGGGGAACGCCCTTTCCTGAGAGCACGAACTCCTTACCGGTCTGGGTACCCTCGGGAATCTCGTATTTTACCTTGCCGTCCAAGGTAGGGATCTCGATCTCTGCACCCAAAGCAGCTTGGGTAAAGGTGATAGGGATCTCGCAGTAGACCTCCGTACCGTCTCGCTTGAAAATAGGATGGCGCTTGATGGCGACTTCTACCAGCAGATCACCGGAAGGCCCGCCGTTATTGCCGACACAGCCCTCGCCCCGGACACGGGCACTCTGTCCGTGGTCGATGCCGGCAGGGATGTTTACCTTGACCTTCTGTGTACGACGCACCTTGCCCTTACCCTTGCAGGTCTGGCAGGGATTCTTGATGACCTTACCGCGGCCGCTGCACTGGGGACAGGTAGCGGTAGACTGGATTGCCATACCCATAATATTCTGGGTAGTCCGCACCTGACCGGTGCCACGGCAGTAGGAGCAGGTTTCCACCGCGCCATCAGCAGAGCCGGTCCCGCTGCAAGCAGAGCAATTTTCAATTCTGGGCACAGAGACCTCTTTTTCCACGCCGAATGCCGCTTCCTCAAAGGTCACTTCCACACGGATCGCCACATTTTCGCCCCGGGAAGGGCCGTTTCTTGTGGTGCTTCTCCGTCCGCCGCCGAAGAAATCGCTGAAAATATCTCCGAAATCTCCAAATCCACCAAAACCGCCGAAGCCATCAAAGCCCTGACCGCCGCCAAAGTTGGGGTCAACGCCCTGGAAGCCAAACTGGTCATATCTTGCCCGCTTATCGCTGTCGGACAGCACCTCGTAGGCCTCGCCGATCTCCTTGAATTTTTCCTCTGCGGACTTATCACCGGGATTTCTGTCAGGATGGTATTTACCTGCCAGACGCCGGTATGCCCGCTTTATTTCCTCGGTGCTGGCATTTTTCTGAATCCCCAGCACCTCATAATAATCCCGCTTATTTTCTGCCATTTTTTCACCTCAATGTACGAAAAACATCGTAGGGAATGGATTTATCCATTCCACGCCCCGCAATGAACGGAACGGATAAATCCGTTCCCTACATTTACGGCTTTATACACCAATAAGGGGCGGCTGTCACCGCCCCTTTGGGGTTTTTATCAGTCAACCGTCTCGTAGTCAGCGTCTACAACGCCATCGTCAGCAGGCTGACCTTCGCCCTGGGGCGCGGCATTCTTGTAGAGCTTTTCGCTGACAGCGTAGAAAGCCTTCTGCACTTCCTCGGTAGCTTCCTTGATAGCCGCCACATCGGTGCCCTTGTTGACTTCCTTCAGCTTGTCAATCGCTGTCTGAATGGTCTGCTTCTCCTCCTCGGAGATCTTATCACCCAGCTCGGAGAGGGTCTTTTCGGTCTGGTAGACCGTCTGGTCTGCCATATTGTGGGTATCCACTTCCTCACGGCGGGCCTTATCCTCGGCGGCAAACTGCTCCGCCTCACGGACAGCCTTGTCGATATCCTCCTGAGAGAGGTTGGTGGAAGCGGTAATGGAGATCTGCTGCTCCTTGCCGGTGCCCAAATCCTTAGCGGAAACCTTTACGATGCCGTTGGCGTCGATATCAAAGGTAACCTCGATCTGGGGTACACCACGGGGTGCGGGGGCAATGCCGGTGAGCTGGAAGTTGCCCAAGGTCTTATTGTAGGCAGCCATCTCGCGCTCACCCTGCAGAACATGGACATCTACCGCGGTCTGACCGTCAGCAGCGGTGGAGAAAATCTGGCTCTTGCGGGTGGGGATGGTAGTATTGCGGTCGATGAGACGGGTGAATACACCGCCCATAGTCTCGATACCGAGGGACAGGGGGGTAACATCCAAAAGAACGATGTCCTTTACATCACCGGTCAGCACACCGCCCTGAATGGCAGCACCCAGAGCCACACACTCGTCGGGGTTGATACCCTTGAAGCCTTCCTTGCCGGTCAGGTTCTTGACAGCCTCCTGCACAGCGGGAATACGGGTAGAGCCGCCAACCAGCAAAACCTTATTAAGGTCAGATGCGGAAAGACCGGCATCGCTCATTGCCTGACGGACGGGCTTCAATGTGCGCTCAACGAGGTCTGCAGTCAGCTCGTTGAACTTTGCCCGGGAGATGGTGATGTCCATATGCTTAGGACCGGAAATATCTGCGGTGATATAAGGCAGGTTTACAGTGGTGGAGGTCATACCGGAAAGCTCGATCTTTGCCTTCTCAGCTGCCTCACGGAGACGCTGCATTGCCATCTTGTCGTTCTTCAGATCCACGCCCTCTGCCTTCTTGAACTCGGAAACGAGATAATCCATAATTCTCTGGTCGAAGTCATCACCGCCAAGACGGGTGTCACCGGCAGTTGCCAGAACCTCTACGATACCGTCGCCAATCTCCAGAATGGAAACATCGAAGGTGCCGCCGCCAAGGTCATAGACCATGATCTTCTGCTCGTTTTCCTTGTCAAGGCCGTAAGCCAGTGCCGCTGCGGTAGGCTCATTGATGATACGCTTCACTTCCAGACCGGCGATCTTGCCTGCGTCCTTGGTAGCCTGACGCTGTGCGTCGGAGAAGTAAGCAGGAACGGTGATAACCGCCTCGGTAACGGTCTGACCCAAATAAGCCTCTGCGTCCGCCTTCAGCTTCTGCAGCACCATAGCGCTGATCTCCTGAGGAGTATAGCCCTTTCCGTCCACAGTTACATGATAATCCTCACCCATATGACGCTTGATGGAAGCGATGGTGCGGTCTGCATTGGTGACAGCCTGACGCTTTGCCACCTGACCGACCATACGCTCGCCGGTCTTTGCAAATGCCACAACAGAGGGAGTGGTTCTGCCGCCCTCAGCGTTGGCGATCACAACAGGCTCGCCGCCTTCCAAAACAGCCACACAAGAGTTGGTTGTACCCAAGTCAATACCAATAATCTTACTCATAATAATTTCCTCCTATAGAAACTTAAATTATTTACCATCTGAAGGCCCCCTTGTGCAAAGGGGGCTGTCACAGCTTTGCTGTGACTGGGGGATTGTCAATCCCTCCGGCTCTGCGAGCCACCTCCCTTTACACAAGGGAGGCTTTTAGTTTGCAACTTGAACCATCGCAAATCTTACGATCTTTTCGCCTACCTTGAAGCCCTTTTGGAATACCTGCGCGATGGTGTTTTCGCCAAAGGCTTCGTCGTCAATATGCATCACTGCATTGTGGAGATTGGGATCAAACAGGTCACCGGGCGCGCCGTAAATTTCCACACCCAAAGTGCCGAAAATCTTAACAAGCTCTGTCAGCGTCAGCTCCACACCCTTTTTGTAGGCCTCGTCAGCGGTGGGCTGATTCAGCGCACGCTCTAAGTTATCATACACCGGCAGAAGCTTTTCCACCGCCTCGGCCTTGCCGAGGGTGTAGAGCAGCTCCTTTTCCTTGGTGTTACGCTTACGGAAGTTGTCATACTCCGCAGCCAGACGCAAGTGGGCATCTCGCTCTGCGTTATACTTTTCCTCCCATTCATTGACCACCGGAGTTTCCGGGGTTTCTTCTGCAATCTCTTCCACCGTTTCCTCGGCAGGCGTTACTTTCACTTCTTCGTCTTTTTTCTTTTTTGCCACGATTTAGGCCTCCTCATCCGTTTTGCCCGTCAGCTGGGGCTGTTCCGGTTTGGCAAACATCCGGGACAGACTCTCTGCAAAGTAGCTCAGCCGGGCGGTGACCTTTGCGTAATCCATTCGGGTAGGGCCGACCACACCGATCATACCCTGCATACCGTCACCGATATCAAATTTTGTCATAACCACGCTGGTGTCCTTCAGCTCTTTTGCCACATTCTCAGGACCGACCAAAACCTGAGTGCCGTTGGCATTCTGCATCACAGCCGGCAAATTCGAAAGGGCTTCCTCGTCAAGACTTGTCATCAGTCGCTGTGCCTTATCCACATCCCGGTATTCCGGTTGGGTCAGAAGCTTCATATGTCCGGTGACGACCATATTGGTATCTGTCTGCCGACGAAGAGTATCTGCGGTAAATTCCACGATCACCGGCACCAAGCTGGAAGCCGAGCCCGCAGAGCGCATTACCTTTTCCAGAAGCCCTTGGGTAAATTCTTCCCGGGTCAAGTCGGTCATTGTTGCATTGAGCAGCGCCGAAAGCAGCTGTAAGTCACTTTCTGTAATACTCAGCGGCAGCTTAATAAGCTTATTGACCACTTCATCGTTAGAGAGCATTACCACCAAAATGAAGCTGCCCTCACCCGCCAAGATCAGATCAAACCGACGGACCTTTATGCCGCCCTGCCGGGATGCGGCAGAGATCGCTGGAAGATCGGTAGCTTGCGACACAAGCTTTGCCACCATTTCCATCAGTTTATCCACCCGCTGCATCTTTTCTTCCAATGCCTCGTTAATGGACTGGGTCTCATCGAGTGACAAGCGGTAATCCTGCATCAGCTCATCCACATAGATCCGGTAACCGGCAGCGGAGGGCACACGGCCTGCGCTGGTGTGGGGCTGATCAAGATATCCCATAGCGGTCAGTTCAGCCATCTCATTGCGGATGGTGGCGGAGGAATACTGCATATCCGGCAGCGCCGCAATGGCCTTGGAGCCTACCGGCTCAGCGGTACGGATATAAAGGTCTACGATACAGCGCAGCACCTTTTTTTGCCGTTCGGTCATCTCCATTTGGATTCCCCCTTCCGTATTAGCACTCTTTTCCTCTGAGTGCTAAGCACACTATACAATAGAGTGCTAAAAATGTCAATAGTTCTTTTTTGAATAATATATGAATTTTTTGGCTTTTCATCCATAAACGATAAAATCGTAGGGCGGGGGCTTGCTCCCGCCGTCACCCTCAGCAAACAACCGCAGCACCAACTTAGCGGTGCTGCGGTTAATTGTCCGTCAAATTCCTTTTTTTCGTTTGCGACAGTGTGCTATTTATACTTCTTTTGTTGTTTAATTCTCGATAAAACATCCACCGCATCTATAGGATAATACGCATTTCTTATTTTGTATATTTTCCCCGATTTCAGTTTTATATAAATTGTCCCAATATACGGGGATCTGTAATAATTACCCTTCGGTTCTTTCAGTAGATAGTTTTTACGATAAATTCTTTCAATTGATTTGTATTCGATCTCAATATTTCTGTTAATTACAATTCCCTGGTCATATTGGTAAATCAAAACATTCGGTTGACTAACCCAATAAACAATATAGGTTGCTTGGCATATAATTAATGCTGTGAACAATAAGATAAAAATAAACCATATGATATCATTGACCATATTCAAAACGAATGTTATGTAAAGTGGTATTTCAATTAGTAGTGCAACGATATTGAATATATTTAAAGCATATTCCTTTTTACATAGCGGCTTCAAATAATCAACTCCATTCAGATGCAAATTCAAGCTTGCGAGTGGGACGGGAAACCCGTCCCCTACGGTTTATGAATCTTTCTTCTCTGCGTTCAGCGCATCGACCACGATGTCGGGATAGGGGTTTACGATAACGGTGCGGTGGCTGTGGTAGATGACCATACCGGGTTTTCCGCCGGGAATGCGCTTGATCTTGCCCACGGGATTCACATCCACCGGGATATTCTGACCACCGGCAGTTTCCGCGTAATGGGCGGCAAGCTGGGCAGCTTGGGTCACCGTATCGTCCGGGGGCGTTCTGCCGCCGCAGGATATGATCACATGGCTGCCGTGTACCTTTTGGGCGTGGAGCCACAGATCGTCTTTGCGGGCAAAGCGGAAGGTCAGCTCCTCGTTTTGCTGGTTGTTCCGACCTACATAAATGGGATAGCCATCGGTGGATTCAAACCTGAGAGGCGGCAATTTTCCTTTTTTTATCTGCTTTTTACCACCGTCAGAGCGGAGATAACCGCCATCCTGCAGCTCCTGACGGATCTCCTCCAATTCCCGCTCAGATTCCGCACGGTTTAATTCGTGAAGAACGCTTTGGAGATAACTAAGCTCGGTTTCGCCTAATTCAATTTGCTTCGTCAGCTCTTTTTCCGCGTTTTTCCGTTTGCTGTAATCCTTATAATATTTTGCCGCATTCTGCTGGGGGGACAGCAGCGGAGAGATGGCAACCTCGATGGTGGGCATATTTTCATCGTAAAAATCCTCCACCAAAACCTTCGTCATACCCTTTTGCATTTTGTGGATATTGGCGGTAAGGATGTCGCCCAGCTGGCGCAGCCGCTCCCGGTCGTAAGTCTCCTGCAGCTCTTTTTCTTGAATGGCAAGCTTTCTTTGCAGTCGCTGGATGAGATTCTGCACCAGCTTGCGGACCGCCTGACTTTTCTGCGCTATGGCCTCTTTTTTGTCTTTTTGGCTGTAAAAACCGTCTAAAAGGGCGCAAAAGCTCTCCTTTTCCCGGTATGCGCCATATTGGGTCACCGGGCAAAAGGCGTACTGCTTGGGTGTGCCGTCCGGCGCTTCATAGACACAAGGAACAGGGTTTGCAATATACTTCCCGAAAAATGCATAGAGCTTTTTGGCTGTGGCTGCAAGGTCTGCATTTTCCAGTCGGGCATCGGTTTCGCCCAAGGCATAGATGGCCGCCTCCCGGCAGACAAGGGGCGAAAGACCGCCTACGGTATCCATCAACCGGTCACACAGCCGGTCTGCGCCGGGCTGCTGTAATATCCGCAGATAATCCCCTTCTGTGAGTGACGCAGGGTCTTCCTTATCCATAGATGCGGGATGCTGATAGTAAAGTCCCGGCAGCGCTGCCCGCCCGGAGGCGGTGTCCAAGCCCACACGGCGGAGGCAATCCAAGATCCTGCCCTCTTTATCTATAAGATATAAGTTGCAGGTACGACCCATCAGCTCTGCAATGAGAGACTTTTCCGTGGGGTCGCCCATCTCATCAATACAGTCAAAGGTAAATTTCGCCCACCGCTCCATAGGCAGCTGTTCGATCTTCGTCAGTCTGCCGCCGGACAGGTGCTTTCTAAGCAGCATACAGAACATAGGCGGCTGGGCAGGATTTTCGAAAGTCTGCTCCGTAAAATGGAGCCGGGGCGCCGTGGGAGAGATCACAAAGAGCAGCTTTTGCCGCCCGGTGGGGGTTTTCAGCAGCAGCACCACCGTATCCCGGGTGGGCTGGTGGATCTTTTCGATCCGACCGCCCACAGCCGCCTGCACTTCTCCTAAAACTGCCCGGAGAAAAAACGCGTCAAATGCCATTTTGCGCCTCCATTCCCAAGCAGAACAGCTCGTTTAAGCGCTCGGTTTTGCCCATCAGGTACAGCGCACCAAAAAGTGCCTCCAAGCCTGTTGCCTTTGCATACTCCTGAGGTGTGGCAGATTTGGGTGCAGCGTGGGTGTGGGCGTTCTTGCCCCGGCGGTAAAAGTCCTGCTCCTCCTCAGAAAGAATGGGAAGGAGCTTGTCCGCCATCCTTGCCTGATTGGCGGCATTGACCAATTTAATGGCGTTTTTATGGAGGTTATTGACCTTTTTCCCGCCTTTTTCGCACAGATATGCACGGCACAGCAGCTCATAGACACCGTCGCCCATATGGGCAAGCCCAAGGCTGGAGATCTCCTTCACCTGCGAGAGCGTCATATGCATTTCAAAATAATTTTCCATACAGCCTCCAGATAGGCATCATTTTATTTTATAGTAGCAGAAACCGCCACCGCTGTCAAACACCCATATAGAATTTTTCTTGCTATATGCTTCTGCGTGTGATAAAATATATATGTGCGCAAAGGTGCATACATAAAGAGAGAAAGAGGTGTTTTTTATGATCGGTTCCGGTCTCAAAAAATTCGCACAGGCAAACGGTCTTTCTGTGGACGGCGGCATCGGCTACGGTGTTCTTCGCGGTTTTCAGGCAACCCTTTCCGAAGGCTCCGGCTATAAGCAGATCGTCGTGAAGACAAAATTCCCCGATGTAGAAAAGCTCAACGCTCTGCAAGGAAAGCTCAACAGCGTAAACCTGCAAAAGGATTACCGTGTTCAGCAGCTCTCCTTTGCCACCGACGGCGTGGCGATCGTTTTCTTGGATAATCCCGGTACGATGGCAAAAATCGAAGCCTTTACCGACTGGTTCTTCCCTCTGCTGACAGAAGCTGAGGCCTACGGCGCGCACATTTGCCCGGAATGCGGCGAGGTGATCGACGGAAACGGTGTATGGCGGATGGTTTCCGGCGTTGCCGGTTTCTATCATACTGCTTGCGCAGAAAAGCTTTCCCGGGAGCTAAACGCAGAAAATGAAGCCAGAGAGCAGGCAGATACCGGTACTTATGCAAACGGTGTTGTGGGCGCTGCTATCGGCGCGCTACTGGGCGCTGTGGTTTGGGCGCTGGTTCTCAGCGCCGGTTATGTGATGTCTATCATTGGACTTCTGATCGCCTTCCTTGCGGATAAGGGCTACGACCTTTTGAAGGGTCGTCAGGGTAAGGGTAAGATCGTGACCCTTATTGTCTCCGTTGTCCTCGGTGTTGCGATAGGTACAGTGCTTTCCGTAGTCTTTGCGATCATTGGGGAAATGATGCAGGGGAATCTTCCCGGCTTTACTTACGCAGATATTCCGTTCTTTTTCTCTGCACTCCTGGCGGATCAGGAGTTTGTTGTATCTCTTCTTATCAGCTTTGGTCAAGGCTTGCTGTTTGCCGCCATCGGCGTGGTGTTCTTCATTACGCAGGCCGCCAAAAAGGTTACTGCTCCAAAAATGAAGGAGCTGAAATAATCGTAAATACCCCCGGACTTTCGTCCGGGGGTAAATTTTACACTTTTTCCAATACGATCGCTGTGCGGCTGGGGAGATAGAGAAGAAGGCCGGGTCTTCCGTCTTTTTCTACTGTTTCGTAGGTTTCGTG
>SVLR01000004.1 GCA_015067785.1 Oscillospiraceae bacterium | reverse complement strand
GATAGCCGGTTAGGCTATCGGCTGGAAGATCCGGTCGAGATTAAGGTCGAGGAAGATGGCTTCGTAGACGTAAGAAAGCCTCCCATCAGCCAAGCCCCCTATACCAACATAATAGAAATGAACATCCCGCTCTCTAACGGGAAATATATGCTTGTAACAGATTATGCATCTGCGGGAAAACTGTGGTCGGAAGATAGTATGGTGGCCGCGTGGATGCTCACAACAAAAAGTAAAGGAGAAGAATGATTATGAACTTTGATGTACGTTACGCTAACCACCCTGAGGACTCTAAGCGGTATGACACCCAAGAGCTTCGGAAGCATTATCATATTTCCAAGCTGTTTACCCCCAATGAGATCAACCTGACCTATTCCCATCAGGATCGGATCATCGCCGGTGGCATTATGCCTATGGAAGGTGAACTGAAGCTGGAAACCTGTAAGGAGCTGGCGGCTCCTTACTTCCTTGCCCGCCGCGAGCTGGGTGCCATCAACATCGGTGGCGACGGCGTGATGGTGCTGGACGGCGTGGAGTATCCCGTAAACCATAGAGATGGTATGTATGTGGGTATGGGTACCAAGGAACTGATCTTTAAGAGTGTAGACAAAAATAATCCTGCTAAGTTCTACATCAATTCCTGCCCCGCACATCGCACCTGCCCCACAGTCCACATTCCTATGGACAAGGCAAGATATAACCACCTGGGCGGTCAGGAGACCGTCAACGAGCGCATTCTGCGCCAGTACATCCATCCCGCTGTCTGCGAAAGCTGTCAGCTTTCTATGGGTATGACCGCACTGCTGCCTGGCAATGTCTGGAACACCATGCCCTGCCATACCCATGAGCGCCGTATGGAGGTGTATATGTACTTTGAGGTTGCGCCCGACCAGTGCGTATTCCATATGATGGGTCAGGGCAACGAAACCCGCCACATCGTAATGCACAACGAGGAGGCTGTGATCTCACCCTCTTGGTCTATCCACAGTGGTGTCGGCACTGCAAACTATACCTTCATTTGGGGTATGTGCGGCGAAAACCAGGACTTTGACGATATGGACGGTATCCCTACCGCCAATCTGCTGTAATTTAAGGAGGAAAAAGATATGAATATGTTTGATTTAAGTGGAAAAGTTGCTCTTGTTACCGGCGCATCCTACGGCATCGGCTATGCCATCGCTTCCGGTATGGCGAAAGCCGGCGCAAAGATCGTTTTTAACGACATCAATCAGGAGCTGGTGGACAAGGGTCTTGCTGCCTATGCCGCTGACGGCATTGAGGCCAAGGGCTATGTTTGCGATGTTACCGACGAAGAGGCTGTCAACGCCCTCGTTGCTAAAATCGAGGAAGAGGTTGGCGTTATTGATATTCTCGTAAACAATGCCGGTATCATTAAGCGGATTCCTATGTGTGATATGAGCGCAGCTGATTTCCGTAAGGTTATCGATGTTGACCTGAACGCACCCTTTATCGTATCTAAGGCTGTTATTCCTTCTATGATTAAGAAGGGTCACGGCAAGATCATCAACATCTGCTCTATGATGAGTGAGCTGGGTCGTGAGACTGTTTCTGCATACGCTGCCGCTAAGGGCGGCTTGAAGATGCTGACCCGGAATATCTGCTCCGAGTACGGTGAGCATAACATCCAGTGTAACGGCATTGGTCCCGGCTACATCGAGACACCTCAGACTGCACCTCTGCGTGAGCGTCAGCCTGACGGCAGCCGTCATCCCTTTGACCAGTTTATTATCTCCAAGACTCCCGCTGCCCGCTGGGGTAAGACCGATGACTTGGTAGGTCCTGCTGTGTTCCTGGCAAGTGACGCCTCCAACTTTGTCAACGGTCACATTCTCTATGTTGACGGCGGTATCTTGGCCTACATCGGCAAGCAGCCCTGATAGGGGAGTAAAGGTATGGCACTACTTACAATTCAAATTGTGGATGCCTCCGGGAATATCAAGGCCCAAGACAGTGCAGAGGAATTTGCCAGCCTTGTCTACAAAGGCGTTTATATGCCCGGGGACCACATTCAGGTAGAAACTTCCGAGAAAAATATCCACGTGTGGATGCAGGTGGATGATGCCCTGGGAAGAGAGCTTGTATATTTAACAGACAGTATTTCCTATCGTGTGCCTTTTGAGGAAAAGAAAAGCAACATTAACCCCAAGGCGTTTACCGGAGAAAAGCATTACTTATATGTACGGCAGGCGCTTTCTGAAGAGGTTTATGCTTACCGCAATCTGTCGAGAAATGTCTGCGATCAGCACGATATAAAGAATTTGTATCCCCACGCTTCTGCCAATGTGGAGACCCGTGGAGAGGCGACATTCTTTGCTTGCAATGCCATTGACGGTATGTGTGAAAACCGTTCTCACGGAAACTGGCCCTATCAATCTTGGGGCATTAACCGGCAGGACGATGCGGAAATTACCGTTGATTTCGGTCGCCTCATCGAGACCGATAAGATCGTGATTTTCACCCGTGCGGATTTTCCTCACGATAACTGGTGGACACAGATTACCGTCAGTTTTTCTGACGGCACATCCATAGATTGGAAACTTGCAGATACGTGCCGTTTTGCACAGAACTTGCAATTTGAGAAGAAAACCATCTCTTGGGTGAAGCTGAGCAATCTCATTAAAGCAGATGATCCGTCTCCATTTCCTGCGCTATCGCAGATAGAAGTTTACGGAAGGGATTTATAAATGAAACTAAGCGAGCAATTCCAAGAAGAAATCAAGATTTTGAAAGGGCTGAAGGGCAAAGCGCTGATACAGCATCTGTTCCAATATTACAAATGGAGGATTTTGGCAATCCTGCTTTGCTTTGTGATTCTTCTGTCTGCAGTTGTGAATGCAATTGTTAAAAAGGATTATGTTTTATCGGGCATGCTACTCAATTATACGGAGGATGTATCCGGTGATCGGCTTTCGGAACTGACTAGTGATTTTCTGGCTGCATACGAAATCAATGAAAAAGAAAACACGATTGAGTTTATTACGAGTTTGAGTTATCTAACGGATGATCCTCAGTTTGCCACAGATACCTATATGGCGGTGGAGAATCTCACAGCACGCATTACAGGTAAAATGCTGGATTTCGTCGTTTGCGACATTAATTCTATGGAAAACTTGGCATATTCCGAATTTTTTGTGGATTTATCCACTGTTCTTACAAAGGAGCAAATGGAGGCCTATGAGCCCTACTTCCGTTATATGGATATGGCATTTGTAGAGAAAATAAAGGAGATTGTGGATTCCGAGAATTACGATGTGGAAATAGAGATCCCAGATAGCGCAAAGCCTGAAGAGATGGAAAAGCCAATTCCTGTTTTTATCGATATAAGCGGAAGCGGCTATTGCGATGCGATCTATCCCAATGAAAAGGATACAGTCGTTCTTGCGATTGCATTGAACGCACCACATGAAGATATGATGCAGGATTTCATTGATTTTCTAATGGAGCACAAGCAAAAATGAGGTAAAATTTATGCAAGGGTTATTTCAATATGACGGAGGCTTTGCAAAAGTTCTCGGAAAGATAGCAGATATTGCTTGCTTGTCGTTATTATGGCTGCTGTCTTCTATTCCAATTATCACAATGGGCGCCAGCTTTTGCGCGCTGTATAACACTGTTTATAAAGTCATACGCTTTGATCGTGCGGGGCTTTGGCAAGAATATTGGAACAGTTTCCGACAAAATTTTAAGCAGGCGACAATTGCTTGGCTGTGCCTGCTTGCCATATACCTCTTGGCTGGATTAAGCAGTTTAAATGCATATGCGTTATTTGAACTTGGGGAGCTTCCTGCGTGGATGTTAATTCTGCTTGGCATTGCAGTTGCTTTGGTTACGATGTGGGCGTGTTTCCTGTTTCCTTGCATTTCTCGTTTTCACAACACCTTAGGAAACATAGCGAAAAACTGCGGGATCATTGTACTGGCAAATATTATACCCTCTGTCCTGCTTGTAGTAATTTTGATATTAGCGGTAATTTTGATCTTATGTGTTCCGGCGGGACTTATATTTGCGCCTGTTTGCTGTACATGTCTTAGCTCATTAATGATTGAAAAGGTATTTAGGAAGTATATGTCTGAAGAAGATATTCATAACGAGGAAGCTGAAAACCGTGGGTTTGCAGGCAAACCAGAATAAATCTCCGGCTGAAAATACACATTTTTATTATACAAAAATACATATCTTATTAAGGAGAAAACCAAAATGAAGCAGAAAAATTATACGAAAATACTTAGTTTTGTTCTTGCAGTGCTGCTTGTGTGTCTGCTGATTACCCAGCTTTTGCCTTTCTGGAATTGCTCTAACTGCAAGACACATAAGGAAAATGATAGGATGATTTCTATTGCAGAATACATTCTTTTCCCTTTGGATCACAAATCGCTTACATCGGATATGACGAATGTGTATAAGGCTGTCTATGGCGAGGATCTTTTTGATGCTCAGGGTAAAAAGTGGGTATTTACGGTGGATGAGATCCTGATCTGCCCTTTGCTGGTCCTTGTTGGATGCCTGCTGGGTATCGTATTGTGCATAGTTATGGAAAATAAGCTGTACGGAATTCTTTGCGGTGCCATTGCAGGTATCGCTGGTGTGATGGGCTATTTGTTATATTTGCCTTTGCAGATAGGTCCTAATTGGCAGATTCACCTTGCGGTCGCAGGTGTTACAGCGGTTGCCTCGATCGCCCTTCTAGTATATGACATTATTGTTCGGATCAAAGCGATTAGGGCGAAGAAATAACAAGCAATGTGATTTCCAAAAGTTTATATTTGAGAAAATGGGCTAAGCTGCATTGATTTAGGAGATGATGTAAATGTATATGCTCAATCAAGCTGAGAAGCAATGGGTAGAAAGTACGTGGACAAAGCTTGATGAAAAGCTGCAAGAGGTTACCGTACGTTCCCGTGGGAAATTTCCGTTTTGGTCAAATGACCTTATGCACAACGACATGAAGGACAAGGCGCTCGATTGCTGGACCAATGGTTTTTGGCCCGGGCTCAACTGGCTCATGTATATAGGTACTAAAAATGAGGAATATCGGCTCACAGCTGAGGAGGGCGAGCGCTGCTTAGATGCAGTGCTGTTGTGTCCTGAAAAAATCTCACATGACGTGGGATTTATGTGGATGCTGTGTTCTGGCCCGAATTTCAAGTTAACCGGAAATTATAGCTCTTGGCGCAGGCTTAAGATGGCTGCAAGTTACCTGATGGGGCGCTTTAATCCCGCTGGCGGATATATCAGGGCGTGGGACTGGGGCAAGGACAATATGGAAAAAGCTGGCTGGACCATTATTGATACCAATATGAATTTGCCCCTCCTATACTGGGCAAGTGAGGACTGCGACGATCCTCGGTATAAGTACGCCGCGATGGCGCATGCGGATATGGCAATGCGAGACCATATCCGACCGGATGGGAGCGTCTATCACATCGTGGTACACGATCCGGATACAGGTGAAGTGATTGAAAAACGTGGATTGCAGGGGTATGCCTGCGAATCTTCCTGGTCCAGAGGACAGGCTTGGGCCATCTATGGCTTTACTCTGGGTTATTTACATACTGGAAAACAGGAATATCTGGATGTAGCCAAAAAGGTTGCCCATTATTTCATCGCTGCTTCCTGTGAGGACTGGCTTCCAAAGAGCGATTTCCGGGCGCCGGAAGAACCGGTTTACTTTGATTCAAGTGCGGGATGTTGCGCAGCTTGCGGACTACTGGAGTTGGCAAAGGTTGTACCGGAATATGAGAAACGTTTGTACGTCCACGCGGCCATGAAGCTTCTTATGAATATCGAAGTGAATTTTGCAGACTGGTCGAAGGATACAGATTTTGTCATTGGCAAGTCTTCCGGTTGGTATTGGAAAGAGCAGAATACCAATATTATTTATGCAGACTATTACTTTGCAGAAGCGATTTATAAGCTGAAAGGTTTTGAACCGCTTTTTTGGTAATGACGTTATATATTGGCGGCCAAAGGAATTGCTTGTGAAGCAAAATTGCAATGAATGAACAGAAAGTATGGAGTTAAAGATGAAGCTTAGTTGTAAGCAGATTGAAAGTATTTGTTTAGGTGCCGTAAGAATAGAAGAAACTGCGAATGGCATCTGTTTTCATCGTTTTACTGAAAAACAAGAAAAATTATATGAGAAGGTTAGTGCGGATTTTTATAAAAAGGCACTGACTTGTGCGGGCGTGAAATTATCCTTTGAGACAGATAGCCAATCTCTCTTTCTTAAAGTGAATGTCAGTGCTGCGCCTGGGCGTAAATACTTTTCCTTTGATGTCTTTGTGGATGGAAAAATAGCGGGTTATCTGGATAACTTTTCACAGGAAACTTTACCATTAGATTACACAAAGATGCAACTTCCCCAAGGTGAGTTTGCAAAATGCTTTTCGTTAGGGGAAGGAACCAAACAGGTATCCGTATTTTTGCCGTGGTCTGTTGCGGTAACAATCAATGAGCTGTCTGTTGATGATGGTGCATTTATCAAACCCATCAGACCGAAAAAGAAGATGCTCTTTTTTGGAGATTCCATTACACATGGATACGATGCGCTCAGACCCTCCCGATGCTATACGTCAAGATTGGCTGGAGCTTTCGGCGCAGAAGAAATCAACAAGGGAATTGCCAACGAACAGTTTTTTCCGCCCTTAGCAAAAACGAGAGAGCCTTTTGTTCCGGAATATATTTGTGTAGCTTACGGAACGAATGATTGGAGTCGGTCAACAGAGGATGACTTTTTGGAACGCTGTTACGCATTTTATCAGGCATTAAGTATGAATTATCCAAACGCGAAAATATTTGCGCTTACCCCTATTTGGCGCAAAGATTATAATGAGCCAAGGGAGTTTGGCGAATTTAGTCGGGTTCATTACGATATACAGAATGTTGTTAAAAACTTTCACAACATTACTTGCATAGATGGGTTTGATTTTGTTCCCCACGATGAGAGCTGTTATGCAGATTTAAGACTTCATCCAAATATGAAAGGTTTGGATTATTATTATGAAAACCTTTGTGAGAAGCTTAAAAACGCAATAGATGTATGTTGTGCGAATTGAAACTGGTGTGGTTAACAGTGGACAATTTTGTGGTATAATGTAAGTGGTGTAAGATACCTCAATGTTCTGCTTTTTGGGAGTAAACTGACGAGTTCTGAAAAGCAAAAAGGTGCGCTGTTTGAATGATCAAGCCTTAACACCAAGAGACAAAGTATTGCAAACTGTGATCATTCGTGTAGATAAGGAGCATTTGGTAACTGGGCAAGTTGGTGCAGCCTTTTTTCGGCTCCCGGTTTATTTATTTCAGGAAAGGAGTGCAGAGAATACTTTATTCTTTAAGGTGTTCTTTCTGCTGTTAATATGAAGAGGCATTTTTTGCGTCGCTTGATTGCAATTGTAATACTGGTGCTCATAATTCCGGCTGTCGGAATAATGCTGGTATTATCAGGAATGCATAATAACCAATTTATAAACGATAGCGAACAGTATAATCAAAGCTTGGCAGATAAGTACAGTGCGTTGCTCGATAAACGCATCCACGAACTAAATATGATTGCAGCTTCGATATCTGTCGCTAGCAAAAAAGCAAGCAGTCTCTTTTATCAAGGTGCAGAAGCAATCACAAATGATCCTAACCAGATATACTTAGCTGTAAGAGAATTGGAAAAAGAATATAGCGTTAATAATGTGACCGAGTGGGGTGTTTATTTTTATGAAACGGGAAGAATCATCACTCCGGAATCGTCGTATTTCTGCGATCGGTATTTTCAAGTCGGTATGGACAACCATGGTGACACCCAAGAAATGGAAGCATTTTTTGCAGAGAAAAACTATGATTATCTCACTATAAATGTGTGTAAAGGTGTAGATGTAGGCACTGGAGCAGAACAAATGATGATTGGTGTTTGCACTACACTGGGCAAGAATAAAGATCGGGTTATGATCTTTTTTGGGATGAGCCCTAAATATTTGAAGGATACACTTGCTATTACAGACAACGAAGGCATTGCTTGCTATCTGATCGGGAACGAAAATGGGCGAGTGATCCTTCATTGTGGGCAAAGATCTTATGAATACTTGGAAGCAGTTGCGGAAGGGGAAGAGTTTAGAAGCAATAATGGCATCAAGCATAAAGTGCTCTATGCATCGAAAAGTAAGATTATTAAATCGACAATTATAGCATATGTAACAGAAGATTCCATGCAAAGCCAGCTGATTGAACAGGTTCATAAAGGACATCGGGTGCTGATTTTTGGTATGGCCAGTGTTGTTTTGCTGAGTTTATTTGCGGCTTTGCTTGCGTATAAGCCAATATATACACTAATGAAGGATTTGGATTACAGTCAAGGATCTGAAATTGGTGCGATTAAAACAATTCTGGATGACCGCTATGCCCGTATTACAGAATATGAAATGAAGGTAATGGATTTATTGATGGATCATTTGTTACATGGTGTTCCTGTGGCAGAAACATCATTGAACCAGCTGGGAATTGACAAGGCATTTGATAAGTACTGCGTAATGATCCTCAAAGATTATGTGCCTGTGAGAGTAGAAAGCGAAAAGATAGTAAGCAAAATTGCAACTGCTACGGCTTCCCGATGCTTTGTGACAGACTGGGAAGATGGTGCAGATACCATTTTTATCGTCTTTATGCAAGGGGATTGCAAAGAGGCAGTGGAAAAAGAACTATTGCTTTGGCTGGAATGCTTGGGGATTGACTCCGCAAGATTGTTTGATGGCAATACAGTTGACCAATTGGACTTGATCCAGAATAGCTTTAAGTCTTGTTTAGCAAAAAGTAAAAGTTATAAAACATCTGCAGATGAGGGCCAAGAGCAGAACGAAGGAAGTACTGCAAAGAAGCATGCAAAGCTCAAAAATGAGGTTCTGCAATATATTGATGCGCATTTTAGTGAGCGTGACTTAAGCCAGACAAAAGTAGCAGACTTTTTTGGTATTTCCGCTTACACCCTGAGCCGTTTGTTCAAAAACGAAGTTGGCGTAGGATTTGCGGAATACTTGGTTGCGAAGCGTATTGCGTGTGCAACGGAACTGTTGCTCAGTACAAACGATTCCATCAATGATATTTGCACAGCCTCTGGTTTCTCCAGCATAAATCATTTTTCCAAGACATTCAAACTGTATAAAGGATGTTCACCGTCACAGTTTAGAAAACAGGAATGAGGATATGCTTATTTCGGCTTCCTTGTGTATCCGAGGATTACGAATATGTAATGGGGCATAGGTGTGCCACAGAAATGAACAATAAGGGACTGTGCAGGAGGCAACGGACAGAAAATGACAGCTTTGAAAAAATACCATCATAATAAGATCAACAATAACACCACCGTGCTGACTGTTGAGAATGCGGAGTTTGAAGACTTCCTAACCCGCTGTGAGGCACTTAGGCTGGACGGCTACGAAGAGATTGATCGGAGGAATATTGCCCAAAACACCTATGTCTCCTATCGAAAAGGAGATGAGGGCGTATTTTTGAATTATTATCCCTCGGTTCAGGAGCTTGCGGTAGTCACGGAGAAGGAATGCCGGTATTTCGCTTATCATAATGAAATTGGAGGAAAGAAGGTTCAACCAAGCATTACCCAAATCCATCTCGTGGATTTTGGTATGTCTTATGTGATCCGGCTTTCTGATGGGCGGTTTATCATCCTTGACGGTGGGCGGGAGTATTTACCTGATGCCCGGGAACTGTACGATTGCTTAAAACGGGATTCTGTTGCTCCCAAGCCTGTCATTGCTGCGTGGATTATGACCCACCCCCATTCTGACCACTACCATTGCTATATGACTTTTATGGATCATTTTGCAGACGAGGTAGTGATAGAAAAGTATATGTTTACCTTCCCAGAGCACGATGATGTGGACCATTA
The DNA here is from genome assembly GCA_015067785.1 of Oscillospiraceae bacterium. GTDB lineage: Bacteria > Bacillota > Clostridia > Oscillospirales > Oscillospiraceae > Faecousia. Next base: position 64,159 of record SVLR01000004.1, on the reverse strand, counting down.
TCCGACACTGATCAAAAAGGATCCGCGGTTTGAGGATAATTCTCCCTTTACCAATATCCCTCGTATGTTAGAACGTATGCATAGGAGCGGAGCGCCTATATATTCTCCGCATACCGGCCAGCGGTACATCATCGGAGATGCTGTATGCGATATCATCGGAAGCATAGATGATACCATTCACCGCTCGCAGAATATTAACGCCACATCTGTCATCATCCGTATGGAGCTTGGCGGACAGGTAATTCTTTGGTGCGCGGATGCTGCTTTTAGTGAGACCCGCCTTGCGGAAAAATATGGGCAGTATCTGAAATCAGACATCCTCCAAGTGCCCCATCACGGATTCCAAAGCGGTACGGCAGAAGCGGAGATCAAGGGCTACAGGTACATAAAGCCTTCTGTCTGCCTGCTCCCGGTATCCGATTATAATGCCTACACAGTATTCTGCGCCTTTAAGGAAGGTACAAAATTTCTTATGCAGGATATGGATATTGACGAGATGATCACAGGGGACACCACAAGAACCCTGCTTTTGCCCTACACACCTGCCCCGGAGGGCAAAAATGTTCTTAGGCGTAACTATACCGCAGGGCAGAACAGTGCCGGTGCAAGGACGTGGATATACACGGGGCTCAATACCGGCAGGGAAGAAGACCTTGTGTTTCAGTTTATCAACACGACCCATATGCCGACTATGGTGAATATCGAGCTGTTTTTTGAAGAAAAGGACCGTAATGTCAGGCATATAAAGGCGCAAATCCCGCCGTTATCTTACAAAAGCATTTGTGTGGTTGGCGGTGATGTTGACGGAGATTTTATGTACTTTAACTGGATGTCCTTGAAAGAAAGAGGCGTCCCGGAGAACGCGAATTTTGCCATCAGATTTATTTCGGATGTTCCAATTGTAGTGGCACATAAGAAATATTCTGCAACTTATTACAGTGGTTGAAGAAATACAAAGAAACGTACATTATGAACAACAAAATCAAGCGATTTATAACACTGTACCCGTGGTATTCCGGATTTACGGCGGATCTTCTGTTTTATATTGCTATAGACACCTTGTTTTTGACGCAGGTCAAAAACTTTTCCGCAGCGCAGATCGTTTCTGTTACTTCTATTTCACAATTTGCTTGCATTGTGCTTCAGTTTCCGGTTCTCTTTATCATAAAGCGTATTGGAAACACCAACTCTGTGCGCATTGGTGGCTTGTGCCTTTTGCTATCATCTATATTGATTACCTTTGGAAAAAACTATTATCTCGTTTTACTGGGCAGGCTTTTTCACGATATTGCAGTTATTTTCCGTACAGCATCTTACGTGATACTTGAAAATAACTTAGATTTGGTTGGAAAACGCAATGATTTTGTGCGAATAAGAACAGCGGCAAACACCGTCTATGCTGTAGTTACAATGGTGATTTCCTTCGTGGCAAGCCTGATGTTTAACCTCAATAACTATCTGCCGATGTTTGGCTGTATTGCGACTTGTGCCATAGGTTTTTTGCTGTCGTTTTTTATGAAGGATTATTCGGATTATGACAGAATCCCAATTGTGAGCAAAAAACACGAAAAGGTCAAAATCCATTACAGTAAGCTCATTATTTTGGCAATTATCGTTTATTGCGTTTTTATATCTTCTTGTTATATGGGGCAATCGCAGGGGAAACTATTTATCCAGGAGTATGTAGTTTTGAGTTTCAATATAGAGGAAACGGCCCTTATTGTAGGCGCAATTGTTTGCATTTCCCGTATTATCCGCGTGCTCTCCAATGTGGTATTTGCAAAGCTGTATGAAAAGCATCAGAAAACGCTGGGCGTAGCCTTGCCGGTATTGCTTTGTTTAGCTATAGGCTTTATCTTTTTTGGTTCCTTTATACCGCTGATATTTGCCAAGATCGTTGTGATGGCTGTTGGATATATCATTATTCTTTTTGCAAGAGATCCTTTCAGACTCTTTATGCAAGATACCATATTTGAAAACACACCGAAGCAGCAGCACCAGACCCTGCTGACAGTGCTGGAGTTTGGCGTAAAGGTAGGAACTGCAGGAATGGGACTTTCGTTCTCTGCCATTCTCCTGAAATACCCAATGTTTGTGGTGATGGTCATAATGTTCCTGATCGCGTTAGTCGAAGTCCTTTTAAGCATTAAGCTTTATAAAAGCATCATGGCGCCAAAAGAAACAGAATAAATAAAAAATGGATTGATAAGGGAGGACAGTATTTTGAACAATAATATTTTGAAACCAACTGAAAAATACGGTTACTTTGATGTAGATAATAAGGAATATGTTATAACAAGACCGGATACACCCACTCCGTGGATAAATTATCTTGGTTTTGGCACTTTCGGAAGCTTTATTTCCAATAATGGCGGTGGACTCCTTTTTGATGGGGATCCCGGAAAAAGAAGATTGACAAGATATCGTTATAATGCGATGCCTGTCGATAGACCGGGAAGATATATATACATCAAGGATATGATCAGTGGCGAGTATTATTCGCCTACTTGGCAACCGGTTATGAAAAAGCCGGATTTTTATGAGTGTAGACATGGTCTTTCCTATACCACGATCAAGGGTGAATACTTAGGCTTAAAATCTGAAATGACAGTGTATATACCCGTTGATAAGAGTTATGAAGTCTGGAGCTGTAAACTTAAAAACCTATCAGGAGAAAATAGAAAGCTTAAATTATTTCCGTATATTGAATTTGCACATCACGATGGTCATATTGACAATATGATGGAATGGGCAAGATATTTCATGACATGTACTTGTGAAAACAAAACAATTGTGTTTGATTCTGCGCCTGAATTCAATAATTGCGGACCGCTTTTTGGCTTTATGAGCACAACATTGGATATTGACGGCTACGATTGTCATAGAGACAGCTTCATTGGTTCATTCAGAAATGAACAAAATCCGATTGCTGTTGAGAACGGTGTTTGTTCCAATACGCCTATCAATGCGGATCAGGCGTGCGGCGCTTTTTCTTGCCCGCTTGCGCTTGATGCGGATGAAGAAAAACATTTTCTTGTGATTGTTGGTGCAACAAAAGATCCTGACACAATAGAGCAAACGGTTGCAGAAGCATTGAAATTGGAAAATGTTGAGAAAGATCTGCTTGCTATAAAGAATAGATGGGAATCGCATTTAGGAGCGTGTCAGATAAAAACTCCCGATGAAGATGTAAACAAAATGATTAACATATGGCATGCTTATCAGTGCCACACCACATTTAATTGGTCAAGATTTGTTTCGTTCTATGAAAGAGGTTCTGACAGAGGCTGGGGCTTCAGAGACAGCATGCAGGATGTGCTGGGCATTATGCATGTTCTGCCCCAAAAAGCAAAGGAAAGAATCAAAACGCTCCTGAAAATTCAACGTTCCAATGGCAATGCAAAGGCTGTGCTTTATCCTGCAACCGGAGAAACGAAAGGCGGAGACCGTTCAGATGACCATTTGTGGTCTGTGTATTCGGTGTGTGCATATATAAAAGAAACAGGGGATTATGATTTCCTGGACGAACTTGTTCCTTATGATGATGGCGGCGAAGGAACTGTTTTAGAGCACCTTATCAAAGGTCTGGAGTTTACCAGAAACAACACGGGCGTTCACGACATTCCGCTGTTTCTGCTCAATGACTGGAATGACAGTCTCGCTGCTATTGGCAAAGGCGGCAAAGCAGAAAGTGCATTTGTGTTCTTCCAGGCTGCGACTGCGGCATATCAGTTAAAGGAACTGCTTACGCATATGGGCAGAGATACCAGCTATCTCACGAAATACTATGAATGGTGCAAAGGCAATTATAAGCAGTTGTGGGATGGCAAGTGGTTTATTCGCGCGTTCACAGATGAGGGCGAAAAATATGGAACGGATGACGATGAATTAAACAAAATATTCCTGAATCCTCAGTCGTGGGCAGTATTGTCCCACCTGCCGACTGAAGAAGAAGCGCAAAGCGCTTTTGATAATGTGAATAAATATTTGATGTGCGAGCTTGGATATATTTCTCATTATCCTGCATCGGCGGGTTATGACAGAGTAAATAAAAAGTTTTTCCCGCTTCATAGTGGTATTAAGGAAAATGGCGGTGTGTTTTGTCATGCAAGTACCTGGGCAGTAATCGCCCAGGCAATGCTCAAGAGAAATAACGATGCATTTCGTGCATACAAAGCAACCCTGCCGTGCAGAAGAAATGATATATCACAAACGACACTAATTGAACCCTATGTATATGCATCTGCGATGCTTGGCCCCTCCCACGAAAGATATGGAGCAGGTTCCAATTCGTGGTTAACAGGAACGGCCTCATGGATGTATTATGCGGTAACACAGTATATTTTGGGTTTCCGTGCGGACTATGACGGCATTGTAATAGATCCATGCATTCCTGATAACTGGAATGGCTTTGAAATGACAAGAATATACAGAGGGAAGAAATGTCATCTCACGGTAAATGGTTGCAAAGGTAAAATCCGTAAGCTTAATGTAAACGGCAATACGATTGCTGGTAATTATATTCCGTATGCCCTTATAGAAAAAGAAGATATTGTGAATATCATTGCGGAATTTGCAGAATAAACAGCAACGGAGAAACGATTTTCTATAATATAACATAGCGAATGATAAATAATGTAAGGAGGTGGAGAGAATGCGCGAGACCTATGTAACACCTGAGGCGGAGATCGTGCGATTTGCAGCAGAAGAAAAGCTGGCCTTCAATGATCAGGATTCCTTTCTTGGCTTCGATGTAACAGAAAACCAGGACGGCGATTGGAACGGCTGGGACAAGTGGTTTAATTAACCCCCAAAAATAACATAATTGTAGCGGCATCCTTATTATAAATAACAAACAAAAAGAGAGGTCTTTCTATGATCGCACGCAAAACGGAACGCACAGCAAGAATTGCGTTTTTCTCGGTTGTTCACGAGGTGTATTTTCGGCAGTTTGAGGGCTTAGAGGAATCCTTAAACAATTATCACGCACAGACGGTTGCGTTGGTTGAAAGCAATGATGTAACCGTTTTGGATTATGGCATCATTGGCTCGAATACGGCAGCTTTTGAGACGGCCGACCGTATAAATGCCGACAAGGTGGATCTCATTATCTGCAATATGATCACATATGCCACATCCTCTGTGTTTGCCCCCATTGTGCAGAACACATCTACCCCCATCATCCTGCTGGCGCTGCAGCCCCGGAAGGGCCTCGATTATACAAAGGCCTCCACCTTTATGCAGCTGGAGAATGACAATATCTGCTCTGTTCCTGAGTTTACCGGTGTCGCTATCCGGTTAAAGAGACCGGTCACGGATGTTGTTATCGGACACCTTTACGAAGATGAAAAGGCGCAGCAGGAACTGGCACAATGGTGCGATATTGCAAAGGTTCTGCACGATCTAAAGGGCGCACGCATCGGTCTTATGGGACACGTTTTAGAGTCTATGTACGATATGCACGCCGATCCTACTGCCGTTTCCGCTGCCTTTGGCCTGCATGTGCCGCTTTTGGAAATTGATGATGTCGTCAAAGAATATCAGAAGGTTACACCTGAGGAAATTGAAGCGAAAAAAGAACTGATTTTGCAGGAATTTGAAACACCTGATCCCAAGAGCGATCCGGTTACGATGAAGCTGACGGATGCGGATCTGCACAGAGCGGCCCACGGCGCAGCAGCATTGGATCGCTTTGTAGAAAAGTACAAGCTAACCGGTCTTGCGTACTATTATGAGGGCATTGAAGGCTCTATCCAGCGGGAAGTGGCCACCTCCTTTATCGTAGGCAACTCTATCCTCAACGCTCAGGGTATCCCGATGTGCGGTGAGTTTGATCTGAAGACCTGCGTTGCAATGCTGATCATGGACAGACTTAACATTGGCGGCAGCTTTGCGGAGTTCCACCCCTTTGACTTTAATGAGGATTTCATTTTGGTTGGTCACGATGGCCCCCACCACATCGCCATTGCCGATGGAAAACCCATTTTGCGCAGCCTTTCCAAATTCCACGGAAAGCCCGGCAGCGGTGCTTCCGTTGAATTTAAGATCAAAGAAGGCCCGATCACGATGCTGGGCATAACCCAAAATGCCCACGGAGAGTTTAAGTTTGTGATCGGTGAGGGTTATTCCAAGAAAGGACCCATTCCACCTACCGGAAACACCAATACCAGAGGCTTCTTTGAGCCCAATACACGGGATTTCATCAAGAAATGGGTTATGGAAGGTCCGACACATCACTATGCCTTGGGCGTTGGTCACCACGCAGATACCATCGCCAAGATTGCAAAAGTCCTTGGCATTGAGTATGTAATCGTAAGATAAGCAATCGTGTGCCTGCCAACGAGTCCATAAAGATTGACAGTAAGATAGAGATTCTACTCCCAGATAAAAACACCCGCAAGGTGGGTTGGTCTGCGACAGCGGCAAGTTTACTGCTGATTAAGAATTAGAGCTTTCGTTTTAATGAAGTATATAGTGAAGCCTGAAACGATTTATTAGTCGTTTCAGGCTTTTTCTGTATTGTGCTTAACGACCTATAAACCAAGACAAAAGGCATCGGTGTTCGAGGTGCTATCTGCATTGATGTGAGAGAATGTCAGCACTTATGGATGTTGTTTCGAATGCGGATTGTGGTTTTTGATAAAAGAAATTACAGCATCAATACCGAAAGTCTTTATAATCAAACCTAATAATAATTTTTCCACGAAAAAAATTATTTTTGAATGATGACAAAATGATAAGATTTTGCTATATTGAAGGTGATACATCTGCCGGAAAAGAAGCCTTTATGGTCACTGAGTACGGAGGTATTGCATTTGCAAACATCGGTATTCAGGGAAAGATGGGCGTTTGAGCAGATGTCTTTCTTTTCATTTCTTTCATGCATTTTTTAATTTCTTTGGCGCAAGTGCGCAGGAGGCATATATGGAAAATTATTTAGGATCTAAAAACTGTTCTTGCGGCAAAGAACACGATATTGCCATCGATGATGTTGTTGTAGGAAGTGGCGTTGTACGCCGACTGCCGGAATATATGGCAAAATATCAAGCGAAAAAGCCCTTTATTTTAGCAGATAAAAATACATACAAAGCCGCCGGCGAGGTGGTTGAAAGCATCCTCCGGGAAAGCGGAGTCCCTTATACCACCTACATATTCCGGCAGGAGGAATTGGAACCCAACGAGGAATCTGTGGGCTCTGCATTTATGCATTTTGATAACAGCTGCGATCTTATTATCGGTGTTGGCAGCGGTGTGATCAATGATATTGGCAAGATCCTCAGCAATGTTTCCGGTCGGAAATACATTATTGTGGGCACTGCGCCTTCTATGGACGGTTACGCATCGGCAACATCGTCTATGTCTATGGATGGGCTGAAGGTTTCTCTCAGCAGCCGTTGCGCGGATGTGATCATCGGTGACATCGATATTCTGAAGCAAGCACCGGAGCATATGCTCAAGGCCGGTCTTGGTGATATGCTGGCAAAGTATATTTCGATTGCAGAGTGGCGGATTGGCAGCTTGATCACCGAAGAGTACTACTGCGAGCGGGTAGCTCAACTGATTCGTACTGCGCTTAAAAAGTGTGTAGAGAATGCGGAAGGTCTGCTGAAACGGGAGGATGCTGCAGTGCAGGCGGTATTTGAAGGACTGGTCATTGGCGGTGTGGCTATGGCTTATGCAGGCGTTTCCCGTCCTGCCTCCGGTGTAGAGCATTATTTCAGCCATGTATGGGATATGCGGGGACTGGAATTTGGCACACAGGTGGACTTGCACGGAATCCAGTGCGCTATGGCCACAATGAAGGCGGTTGAACTCTACGAAGCGCTGAAATCCGTTGCTCCCTGCAAGGAAAAAGCATATGCCGCGGTAGAAGCTTTCGATCTTGAAGACTGGAACGAGCAGCTCCGAAAATTCCTTGGCAATAGCGGCGAAACTATGATCGCCCAAGAGAAAAAGGAGCGGAAATACGACAAATCTACACATCCGGCAAGATTTCAAAAAATAGTAGATAATTGGGAAAACATTCTCAAGATCATTGAGGAAGAATTACCTTCTGCAGAGGAATTGGCGGGTATTATGGACACCATCGGCATTTCTCAGGATCTAAGGACAATCGGTGTAGACAGTGCATGCGCAAAACTTACCTTCAAGGCCACAAAAGATATTCGGGACAAGTATGTTCTGTCCCGGTTGGCTTGGGATCTGGGCGTTTTGGATGACCTTTGCGTTTTGCTCTGATAGAGAGATAAATGAAATACGGTAAAAATGAAAGGTCGTTTTTTATGAGGATTTCAACAGAAATTGATTCCATCGCCAAAATTGTTGGCATGGAAAAGTCAGTGGAGCTTTGCGCCAAGGCGGGCTTTGATGCTTGGGATTTTTCCCTGTTCAATATGTGTCTGATCGATTGGGGCACAAAATTGCCTTTGCCTATCGAGAACGAGCTGAACGGTCCGCACTATCTTAAATTTGCAAGAGAACTCAAAAGGATCGGACTGGATAATGGGATCGTCTGCAATCAATCCCACGCACCGTTCCCGGTGGACGCACCTGCTGTGCGCTCCTTCTTGAAGCGCGCCATTGAGTGCACGGCGGAGGCGGGCGGTGAGATCTGTGTGATCCATCCCGATAACAACAAAACCGCTGAGGAAAATGCGCAAATGTATTTAGAGCTCCTTCCCTTTGCGAAAGAACACGGCGTGAAGATCGCCACGGAGAATATGTGGAATTGGGATGGGGAAAAGGACGAATCCTGCTTTGCCGCCTGCGCAACAGCGGAGGATTTCAATAGGCATCTTCAGGCGATAGACGACGACTTCTTTGTTGCTTGCCTTGATTTAGGCCATGCGGAAATGCGCGGCTCCGGTGATGGCGCAGTGCATATGATAAAGGCCTTAGGTCACCACCTTCAGGCACTGCATATCCACGATAATGACTGCTGGCATGACAGTCACCAAATTCCGTTCTCTATGGATATGGATTTTGGCGCGATCGTAAAAGCATTAAAGGAAATTGCTTATAAGGGTTATTTTACCTTGGAGGCCTGCCGGTTATTGGATGGATATACCAAGGAAAATGTATTTGAAGGCGTGGTAAAGCTCAGAGAAAGCGCAACAAAGCTTGCGGATATGTTTGAAAATGAATAAAAAATGGGAAGCAGTTTTTACCTGCTTCCCACAGACTGCCGAGAAACCCCTGCCTTGCTTGACGCAAAGCAGGGGTTTCTGGTTTGATTCATTTTGTTCGTTGCCGGATACGGTAATGGCAGCGCTTATTGTGCAGTTATGGGGTGTTATTGCTTTTCATAACCAATCAGATAGCCGACATAAGTATCCGCGGTTCCGGCATCTGCGGTTGCAGTAATTCCGTTTGCCATAATGACGCCCTGGTTAGAACAGTTTGTAAGGGTAGCTACGGGGAATTTTTCGCCCGCAATACCGCCGGCTCTTGTAGCTGTTGCAGTGATCGCACCGTGGTTTACACAGTTGGTATAAGCTACATTTGTCCAAGAGCCGCCGACGATGCCACCGACAAGCTCTCTGCCGGTGATCGTACCGTAGTTTACGCAATTTGTGATCGTATGGCTGCCATAGGGCTGCTGTGCAATGCATACACCGCAAGCAATGAAGGGGCCGACCGGTCCGTTGGTGAGGACCGCGCGCTGATGGCGTCCATTTCCTATATCCACGAGCGGTACTTTGAGAAAATAACGATCGAGGACTTGGCAGGTATCGCACATATTTCCAGATCCTCCTATATCCGGAAGTTCAAGGAAATATGCAAAATGCCGCCATCGGCTTATGTAACAAAAATACGCATTGAATCCGCTTCCAATATGCTGCTGAGTTCTTCTCTTTCTCTTTCTGAAATCGCCTCACGAACAGGCTTTTACGACGCATCGCATTTTAATAAGACTTTTGAAAGCTATTATCATATGTCACCGATCGAATACAGAAAGAAAAAGGCATAAAATTTCAACACAGAGCCTTTCCGATATACTATATAAAAAGGCGGCAGACGGCGCCCAAATCAGTTCAATAAAAAATATCTCGGAAAAATGGAAACTTTTCCAAAAATACTTGCATTTTAATTTCTCATAGTGTATAATCCAATTTGGAAACATTTCCAAATTGCTTGCATAATTGTTTTTACTACATAATGCGAACTAAAAGGATAGTTTTTAAGTAAAAAAGGGGAAGTCATCTATGGCGAAATTGTTATTAAGACACGTTTACAAAATTTACGCAGGCGTTGGCAAAGCGAAGAAGAATGCCAAAGGCGAGGCGAAAAAGAGAAGCGGCGATTTTGTTGCAGTTCGCGATTTTAATATGGAGATCAATGATGGCGAATTTATCGTATTCGTTGGACCTTCCGGTTGCGGCAAGTCGACCACCCTGCGAATGATTGCCGGCCTGGAGGAGATCAGCGGCGGTGAGCTTTATATCGATGATCAGCTGGTCAACGACATCGATGCGAAGGACCGTGACATTGCCATGGTTTTCCAAAGCTATGCACTTTATCCGCACCTTACGGCTTACGATAATATTGCCTTTGGTCTTAAGATGCGCAAGGTACCGGTTCCGAAGCTGGATAAGCAAGGTAAGCAGGTAGTCGCAATTGATGACAAGAAGATTGCCCAGATCAGCAAGAAGCTGAAAAAGCTCTGCAAGGAAAATGATTCCTTAACAAAGGATATTGCTAAGCTGACGGCAAAGATTGCTTCTGCAAAGGGCGAAAACGAGCAGGCTCAAAAAGATATCGTTTTTTATACAGAGAAAAAAACCTTCCTCGAAAAACGCATTACAGATGCGCAGAAGGATTTGGAATATTATAAGAGCACACCCGTACCGCTGGTCAACTATGTTCATATGAGCAAAGAAGAGATCGCTGAAAAGGTCCAATGGGCAGCGGAGATATTGGGTATCGAGGAATTGCTGGATTCCAAGCCTGCAGAGATGTCGGGCGGCCAGCGTCAGCGTATCGCGCTTGGCCGCGCGATGGTCCGCGGACCGAAGGTTTTCCTGCTGGATGAACCGCTGTCTAATCTGGATGCAAAGCTGAGAACCGCGATGCGGGCAGAAATTGTGAAATTACATAACCAGCTTAAAACCACATTTATTTATGTTACCCACGACCAAATCGAGGCTATGACGATGGGTACACGAATCGTGGTTATGAAGCTTGGTGTTGTTCAGCAGATCGATACACCTACAAATCTCTTTGATTATCCGGAAAACAAGTTTGTTGCAGGCTTTATTGGAACGCCCCAGATGAACTTCTTTGAAGTGGACATCAAGCGGGAAAAGGATAAGCTGAATGTGTCCTTCAAGGATGGGCAAGTCCTTCAGCTGGCACTTTCGCAGCTGCGCACGATCCAAGAGAAATACTTGGATGGAAGTGTCCACAGCGTTTATCTCGGTATCCGAGGCGAAAACATCAGTGTGGATGACGCAGGCATGAAGGCAACGCTGACGATCAAGGAAGTTCTCGGCAATACTACGCAGCTGTTCCTTCGCCTGGAGGAAAAGGGACAAGACTTCATCGTCAGTGTGCCGGAGCGAAACGATCTGATGCCCGGCGATGCTGTGCACATTCAGTTCAATGAAGCCTTTGTGCATCTCTTCGACAGAGAAACAGAGCTGTCCATTATGTCGAGAGAATACGGCAATAAGTAAATTATGAAAAAATGGTGTAAGTTTTTCTGCCTTAGCTTTTTTTCACATAAGCTTTCAAAAGAGGGCGCAAAGCGGGGCTATGCAAACATTTTTTTAGGGTTTATTTTCGCGCTCATATTTCTGTGGGCAGGCTTTGTCAGTGGAGATATGTTGCCCTTTGGTGTCCATTACAGCAATGCACCTGATTTTATGGCAACTGTGCACACCGTGTTTGCGAATGCTGACAGCGCGCAGCGCATCGAGGCAGAAATAGAAAACGGTGTTTTGAAGGTAAAAAAGCCCGGCGGACAATATGCGCAAGGCCTTTTGGTGAACACCTTTGAAAATACTGCCGACAAGCAGATTTATGCGGCAAACGGCTACGATGTCGTGATCGATTCGCGTCCTGCGGATACGCTGGCGGAAATCGAAGCCTCCTGCATTTCGAACGATGGTAAGAATATGATCATTTCTTATGAGGAGTATCTTGCCTTGAGCGATGTAGCCAAGCTGAATTTTGATTTCCAATTACGCTATACGGGCAATGCGCTTTTGTTAAATGAGGAAGCGGTGAAAGGCTATCGGGCATATGTGGACGGCCTGAGCGCCGAGAATGAAGCTGCAACGGAAGCATTAGATAAGGCGCTCGCAGAAGGGCAGATCACAGAGCCGGAATATTTTAGAGCGATTTATGAGCTTTACTTTACAAGCTATTACCCGGAGATAACGGCCTATGAAAGCACCTCAAAGGTGCCGCTTCTGCGAAACTATTACCAGCACCAATATATCAGCAAGGGCATCCGGAATTATTTGTTTATTTTTGATGACTATATAACAGGCTCTTTTGAAACCAAAAACGGCATCGAGGTTCCGTTTTATGGCTTTTACAGCGAATTAGAAAACGGTGCTCTGGTTCAGCAAGGCGCTACGCAGATCCAGGCGAATGCAGCAGCAGATGACTTCATTCAGGATTCTTTTGAAGCGGTTTGGTTTTTGTATGCGTACTCCTATGCTGTGAATGTTTTTACGCTTGTGCCCTTTATCGTGCTTATGCTTATGGTTGCAACCCTTCTGACCCATTCGGTACTGAAGCTGCGGGGTGTTGAAAGCGTAGCTTCCCTGGGTGCAATGTTTAAGATCAACGGTTCGTTCGTATGGTTTTCGGCCATTGTAGCTGCTGTACTTACGGTAATCATTTCGTTTTTTGCCCAACGCGGCATTGTAAATGCGTTGCAGCTGGTACTGTTCTTTGTAACGCTTGTGATTCGCTCCATGGCATTTGCGGCAGAAGAAAGTAAACAATACACAAGACAGTTAGAACAACAAAAAACGGAACAAACAACTTGACGGCTTTAGATATTATCAAAATTATGTCTTAGTAAATAAGGGGAAGGAAAAATGATGAAAAATTGTTTAAGAATTTCACTTTTGGTATTCGTTGTCGTTGCAATTCTTGCCTTTGCGGCATGTAACGACACAACAGATCCCTCTGCTGGCGCGGGAAATAAAGTGGACAGCTTCATTCCGATGGGCTCCACCTCCAATGCCATAACTGCGGAGGCGGTCAGTATGGAAAGTAATACGGACAGCTTTTCTCTTCTGGAGAAGACCTATGGCGCGAATGAAAAATTCGTCTACACGGCAACGGTTTCTTTTGAAAACGGTGTGGCTGCGGCACTTGCCTTTGGTGCCGAAGACGGTTCTCACTACTGGGCCTTCAATGTGGACAGAGAGGCCAATCGCGTAAAGCTGCTTTACTTTACTGTTGCTGACGGCAAGACAAGCGCGGTGGAGCTGATGACGGATTACTTTATCGGCAACGATAAAATGACAGACAGCGAAAGACGCTTGGTGGGTGCCAAGGTTGCAAACATCGAAAAGGTGCAGCTGAAGGTGGTCATTACCCCCGAGGAGGATTCTGTTTATGCAGAATTCTATGCAGACAACATTCGGAGATTCGGTATTGATAACACGATCGATCTGAACACCTTGTCTAAGTTGCCGGAAGGCGTATCCTACGATGGCGGCAGCATCGGCTTTAACTGCTTTAATTCTAAGGTTGTTTTCTCCGATATCTACTTTGGCAAGAGCGACTTTTCCTATTACACAGAGCTTTACCGCAACCAATATCATTTCTCCCAGTATGCACACTGGAATAACGACCCCAACGGCTTGGTGTATTACGACGGCTATTATCATATGTACTATCAGCACCACCCCTACAATAACTACTGGGGCGATATGTACTGGGGTCACGCAAGAAGTAAGGACCTGGCCCATTGGGAGCTGCTGCCGATCTGCTTGTTCCCTGACGAGGATTGGGGCAGCGGCGCAGGCTATATGTGGTCCGGCTCCGCCTATGAATATAGACGCGGCGACAGCATAGCGATCGATGAGCTCAACTGGTTCCCCAATGGCGACGGCAACGGTCTCATTGCTTTCTATACCCGCGACGGCGGTATGCAGGACCAGATGATTATGTCCAGTGACGATGGCGGTATGACCTGGACAAAGCGCAAGCTCATTCCCCAAACCATTGCGACTGCACCGGACGGAATCTATCATAAGGTTGCTTGCCGTGACCCCAAAGTATTTCCTGTAGAGGTAAAGAACGGAAAGACCACTGCATGGGGTATGGTTGTTACCGGTCAGCAGGAAAACAAGGTTTGGTTTATGAAATCCACCAACCTTTTAGACTGGTCTTATGCGGGCGAATTCGACGCATATGCGCCTGAATGTCCCGATGTTGTTACTATTACGGCAGACGATGGTGAGGTCTACACCGTGATGTCCTTGACGGCAAGAGATTATATCGTTGGCAAGCTGGTTTATGATGGAAACACCATTACCTTTACGGACAAAGACGGCGGCGCTATCGACCCCAGCAACTTCCAGAAGATGGACTTTGGCCCCGACTCCTATGCAACTCAGACCTTCAGCATAAGAGATACTGCAAGTGACTATTTCGGAAAAACCGTTTCCATTAGCTGGTATGCAGGTGTTCCCGCAGACACCGACAGCGGCATTTATGCAAATGCAAGAAAAGTCTGGAACGGAAGCGGTATGACAATTCCCGTTATTTGGGGCCTTGCAACAGAGGGCGACGGATATATCCTGACCCAGACACCTATTGTAAAGGATAGCACAGCTTTTACAAAGAACAATTTGTTATCTTTAACCAACACAAAGGTTGGCAAGGACAGCCAAAACATTTTTGCGGATGTGAGCACACATATCTTTGAAATGGATCTGAGCATTGATAACCCTGACAATGCATCCATTTCCATTAAGATCAATGTTGGCGAAAATGAATACACAGAAATTGGTTGGAATAAGGAAGAGGGCTACTTTGTAGACCGCAGATACACATCTTCCGCAGGACTGAACATTAAAGATTATCACTTCAGATACACTTCCGGTCCGAGAAGCTTTGATGCGCAGAGCTTCTATATCCTGTCCGACAATGGCGGCGTGGAGGTTTTCTGTGATGATTTCAAAATTCCTTTCTATGTGCTGACTTTGGCATCTCCTTATTCTGTAAAGGCGGAGTTCTCCGTGGATGGTGAAGTGACGGTTGAAAACCTGAAGCTCAATGAGATCGCATCCGTATGGCGCACCGGCGAGGTCGTTGAAGGCGAAACCGTTTTGTATGTTGGCGCAGATTCTGTCGAATTGGACACCAGCATCACAAAAGAAAAAGAGATCACCGCCTATTCTACATCCGGTCAGGAGATCGTATGGAAGATAGAAAGCGGCGACGATGTTGTCGCGCTCCAGAATACCACCGGCGGTGTGATCGTAAAGTCCCTGAAAGCAGGCAAGGCGACGCTGAGCGCAACCTGCGGCAATCAGAAAAAGCTGATCGATGTCAGTGTCTACGAGGGCGCGCCGGATACGGATATCTCCTTCAGCGCCGATGGAATTATTTCCGGCAACTGGATCGCAAAGGATTCGGACATCATTGCAAACAGCCCGGCAGGCGACGGATATATTCTGTCCAACCAGGGCGCAGCGGATTTTGATTGCTCTGTTTCCTTCTCTCTGGACGCAGTTGCTGCAGCGCTTATCTTCCGGGCAAACGATGATATGAGTGACTATATCATCTTCAACTACGACAACAACGAAAAGATCGTGAAGATGTGGTCGCCTCGCGGTGAGATCGGCCGAGCAAGCGCCCACAATGTCAACACCAATAATGTGGTCTTAAGAGTAGAGGCGAAAGGTGCCGCGATCAAGGCTTACATCAACGGCAATCTGGCGATCAATACGGTACTGAGCGATCAGGAGCCCACAGAAGGTCTGTTCGGCTTGAATGTTTACTCCGGCAAGGCAACCTTCAAATCTGTCGTTCACTTTAACGATCAGTATTCCTACAATGGCACCGGCAGCCTGACGGTCGTTGGTGACTCCAAGCAGGTAATTACATCCCTTTATAATAAGACTATGGCCAATACAAAGGTCGACAGAGCGTTCTACGGAAACGACGGCAGAAACCTTGTGATCGATGCCGCATATTTCGAGCTTCTGCCTGTTGGAACCTATACCTTTAAGGCTTTTGGTGGTACAAGCGCATACGAATTTACAGTCAATGTGACTGCGGTTACCCAAACCACCTTGAAGGATATTACGATTCAGGCGGGCTGTAACGCAGTTATCTACTTAGGAAATGTGAATGTAGATTCTGTTAAGCTCAACGGCAAGGTACTTACCGGTGAGCAGTATCAGGTGAAGGATTTTATGCTTACCATTGATGCAGCGCTTTTGACCAAGAATAGTAACATACTGGTAATCAATGGTGACCACACGATTACTGTAAAGCTGGTCTAATAACCCAAGTCAATCCCTTGGTTGCGATTATTGCGACAGGTGATTATCATTTGGGAGGTGGCAATTTGGAAGTTACAATTAAAGATGTGGCTAAATATGCAGGTGTAGGAGTAGGTACTGTTTCAAGGGTTATTAATAACGAAAAGGCAGTGGGCGAAAAAACCCGTAAAAAAGTACTTGAGGCAATGGAAGCGCTTAACTATTCGCGCAACAATATGGCGTTTCGGCTGAGAAAAAATGAAACCCGTATTATTGCCTTGCTGGTGCCGGTTATTAACCACCCCTTCTTTGCAAAACTGGCATATTATGTCGAAGACGAAGCGGACAAATTTGGGTATTCCGTAATCTTGGTATCTGCCCAACAAAGAGTGGATAAGGAAACGGAAATTATTAATAAGATCACGCATAGAGAGGTGGATGGCGCTGTTTTCGTTACCCACTACATGCATGAAGAGGATGATCTGCAAAAATGCCCCATCGTCTCTATAGACCGTGCCTTTGGAGAAAATATCCCTTATGTTACCAGCGATAACTATGATGCCACGAAAAAGGCGATTAAATATATGATCGAGCGCGGCGCGCAAAAGGTCGGCTTTATAGGCTCCAAGCCTTTGGTAACCTCTGAGGTCTTGGAAAGAGAGCGTGCTTACCTTGATGTTATGGCGGAATACGGTATGCCAATTCGCATGGTAAACAAGGTCATACAGCACGGTGAAGAAACGGCGGTCGTAGCAGACTTTATGGAAAAGCATCCGGATGTAGACAGCGTATTTGTTACGGGCTACACCTTGTCGCAGGTCTTTTATGAGGCTGCGTTGGAGCAAGGTAAAAAAATACCGGAGGATCTGCAGATCGTCTCCTATGACGGAATCTTCAGACAATGGAGCATTAGCAATATAACCAGTGTCGAGCAGCCCATTGAGGAAATGGCAAGGCAAGTCGTAAGACTGCTTATTAAAAAGATCCATGGTGAAGAAACCTGCACCAGAACGGTGCTCAAGACGAAATTCGTGGTCGGTACAACCACAAAATAATAAGTGATTTGTAATTAACAGCCCAAGGCTGTAAATAAGGAAGGAGAAAAACTATGAAAAAGCTTTTAACTTCAGTCATCGCAATTTTGCTCGTAATTATGTCTCTGTTCGGTATGGTCGCCTGCGGCGGAGAGCCCGGCAGCGGGGAAAAACCTCAAACCGACGCAGAGGGCAACACCATTGTAAAAATTATGTTCCATGTGGATAAGTCCTCCACCGAGGGTCAGGCTTATCAGAAGAGAATCAATGCATTTAACGCTGCCTACAAGGACAAGAAGATCAAGGCACAGCCGATCTTCAAGGCACGTAGCGCAGGTGCCTCCGGTTACGAAACCGAGCTGCAGAACAACCAGCTGGAAGGCACGTTGGCAGACATTATCACTTTCGACGCACCCAATACTGCTGCATACGCAAATGCAGGTCTGCTCCACGACATCAGCGAGCTGATCCCTGCAGAAGACCAGGATAAGTTCTATTCTCTTAATACCTATAACGGCAAGCTCTACGGCCTGCCCATTCAGGAATCCAGCGCAGGCTTCTTCTACAACAAGAAGATCTTCCGCGATGCAGGCATTGATGTAAGCGGCTTTACCGCTGAGAATCCCTGGACTTTTGAGCAGTTTAAGGATGTTTGCGCACGGCTGAAGAATCACGGTGTTACCGCAGTCGATATGCGTATCGATGCTACCAAGGATGAGACCGCACCCTACCTGTTGTATCCCTTTATTTATGCGGCTGGCGGTGACTTCGTCTCCGAAGACGGCTATACCGCAACCGGCTTCTACAACTCCGCAGCAACCGCCAACGGCTTCCAGTTCATCAAGGACCTGATCATTTCGGGCTACACCTCCTACGCAATTGGCGCAACCGACTTCTTTACCGGTAAGGTTGGTATGTATCTGTCCTCCGGTTGGACCATTCCCGATCTGGATAACAAGTACAGAGAGCAGTTTGCTTCCCGTGATGACTGGGGTCTGCTGCCTTACCCCAAGGGCGCGGAGGCCGCAAGTGCAACCGGTAGCTGGTCCTATGCGATCACCAACAACCACCACGAGGATAAGACCGCAGCCCTGGAGCTGCTGAAGTGGATGACCTCCGCAGAAAGCTCCAAGGCCATCACCGATGCAACCGGTATGATCCCCGCACGTAAAGACGCTGTTAAGGATTATGCAGTTGGTTCCCCCGAATACACCCTGATGAAGCAGCTGGAGCTCAGCGGCAAGGAACGTCCCGTAACCGTTGCATATCCTACCTTCTCCACAACCTTCAACCAGATCATCGCCGGTTTGGGCAATGGTGATGTAAATCAGCTTCTGAATGCAGCGACTAACACTCTGCAGGACGCAATGAACAAAATTAAAGATCGTTGATAGCATTTTTGCTATCCAGAGGTGAAATATGCTTACGACCTCAATCATTATTTTAGCAATATTCTTGTGTGCTTTCGGTGGCTTTGTCGTTTACGACTTGGCCACTGCAAAGCGGCATAAAGAAGTCTATCGGGTAAAATCCTCGGTAACCGCATACCTTATGCTGTTACCTGCGGTGATCCTTGCCTTTTTGTTTATTATGTTGCCCATTTTATATTCATTAGGCTATGCGTTTACCGATTATTATTTATTAAAACCCAATGAGATCGACTTCGTATTTCTTGATAATTTTGCCAGCATTTTCAAGGAAATCTCTGCAAAGGGTATGCTTTATAATGCAATCAAGAATACCATAACCTTTGTGGTCGGCGTTGTTCCGCTGCAAATCGGACTTGCATTGCTGCTGGCCCTTTTTGTAAACCGTCCTTGCTTTGGCAGCAAGATCTTTAAGGTCTGCTTTTTTGCGCCTGTTGTCATCTCCCTTTCTATCACAGCCTTTTTGTGGGAACAGATCCTGGCACCGGGCGAAGGTGGACTTCTCAATGCAATGCTGGGTATGTTCGGTATACCGCCGCACGACTGGCTGCGTGATCCCAATACCGCAATGCCTTGCATTATCGTACTGAGTGCCTGGCAGGGCTGCGGCTACCAAATGCTGATCTTTCTGTCCGGTCTTTCCAATATCAGAAAGGATCTTTACGAAGCAGCCGCTTTGGATGGTGCAAACTGGTGGCATAAGTTCTGGCTTGTGACCTGGGTCGGACTGCGTTCTACTTTTGTTTACATACTGATCACTGTGTTTATCGGTGCTTGCCGAATTCTGACGCAGCCGATGCTGATGACGGGATATATGAGCCATACGGTAACATTATCCTATTACATGTATAACATTGGCTATACCGAGCGTTGGGTAGGCGAATCCTCCGCGGTGGCACTGCTTATGACCATCTTTATCGGTGGCATAACGCTTATACAGCGCAGGTTGTTTAGGGAGAAGTAATATGGATAAACATTTCAAAGATCTACCAAACTTTAGACCCAACAGAATACCCACCAAAAAGACGGTTAAGGAAGTTATTTATCATATTGTCGGCATTATTCTGTCCCTGATCTTTATACTGCCGATCCTCTATATGCTGGCAACTTCCACCAAAAGCGAAGGTGCTTATGCGGAGAGCGTTGGAACGCTCAATATGTTTTTGCCGGATTTTGCAAATTCCGGAGTCGCATTTGAAAATTACAAAAGCGTACTGCTCAATTATGACATCTGGAAATATGCGCTAAACAGCTTTACATACGCTGCGATCGTCATCGTGCTGAATATATTGGTGAACGGACTTGCTGGTTATGTTATGGCGAAGCTGGTTTTCCCCGGCAAAAAGCTGCTATCCTTTCTGATCATTTTCCTGATCGTTGTACCGGTGGAAACATCCATTATCCCACTTTATTCAATCGTTAAAATTATGCTTGGGTTAAAGCAGGAGATGTCTGTGATCGGTGTGATCCTGCCTGCGACCATAAGCATATTCAACATTTTCCTGTTCATGCAGTTTTTCCAGAATATTCCCAAGGAATACGAGGAGGCTGCACGTATGGACGGCGCGAACACAATGGGTGTGTTTTTCAAGGTGATTATGCCCTTGTCGAAACCCATACTTGCAACGGTAGCAGTATTCTGTTTTATCGGTGTTTGGAATGATTACCTTTGGCCTTCCATGATCCTGCCCTCTGCGGACGACGGGTCATGGCCACTGCTGCCGATCCAAACGGCGCTGATCTCTATTAAGAGCATTGAGGGTATTACTACCGGCGAGATCATGGCTTCTCTGGTAATTACGAGTATACCTATTTTCGTAACGTATGTTGCGGCACAAAAATACATTGTACAAGGCTTTGGCTCGTCCGGGCTTAAAATGTGAGGGCTTATGAAATTTAACAGATTTATTGCATTATTAATCGTTTTTGCTACGCTTGGTAGCATAATATCCGGCTGTGGACAGCCCCAAGACGGACCGACTGCAGACAAAGGCGTAAACAGCGATCCTGTACTGCACTATGGTCTGGATGAAACGACTGGCAGCCTGACAAAGGAATCCGTTAGCGGTGAAGATTATACGATCAACTATGTCTTCAATGCGCAAAATGCAGATTCCCTTTTTAAGGAACCCAATGACCCCCTGAGAAGACCCGGCGTAAAAGGCAATGCGCTGTATATGGACGGTTTTTCAAACAACATTGTGAACAGAGACTTTGTGGCTCCGTCTACAGCAATTACCATGTCTGCCTGGGTGGCACCCAGAGTTTTTGAGAACATTGTTCATTACGATGGTGGATCCGATGCTGCAGGTCATACCCGTATGACCGCAATCATCAATAAGGGTGACATCGAAATGTGCGAGGGCTTCCTGCTGGGCTACGGAAGACTGGGTATGTGGGGCGTTCAGCTGGCTCTCCACAGCGAGGAGACCGGTGAGGATTTCGTCATCGGCTTCTATGACCCCATGAACGCTCTTCCTTTGTATCAGTGGTCCCATGTTGCCGTTGCCTTTGACGGCAATACCGGCTATATCGGACTGTTCTATAATGGAGAAAAGGCCTATGAAGCACTGATTCCTGAGCTTGTTGCAACAAGCATCATTTACACCGAAGAGCCGCTGCGCGTAGGCGCTTATGTAAATCCGCAAATTGAATTTGGTATAAGGAGACAAATGGTTTCCGGCCTCTTGGACGAGGTTCAGATTTACAAGGAAGCCTTGACACCCAAGGAAATTGGCAGTCTGTACAAGGATACCGATTACGAGGGCGTACATCCCTATCTTGACTGGAAGGACATTGCGCTGGACTCCTCCGTTTACGAGGGCGACCGTTACCGTCCCCAATATCACGCGCTGCCCCCTGCAGTATGGATGAATGAGCCCCATTCTCCCTTCTACTATAAGGGCATGTACCATGTTTTCTATCAGCATAACCCCGCTGGTCCCTACTGGTCCCAGATCCGTTGGGGACATATCGTCAGTAAGGATATGATCCATTGGGAGTATGTGAAGGACGCTGTGGTGCCCACTGCAGATATTTGCCCTGAAGGCATTTGGACCGGTGGCGCTTGCATTGGCCCCGATGGTACACCTTGGCTGGCAATTACCGCAGGTACCAATTTGTACGGAAATCCCAACCACGGCGGACAGAATGTTGCCTTTGCCCACGCGGCAGATCCCAACGATCCCTACTTGGTTGAGTGGGTCGTAGAAGATAAGCTTGTCATTACCCAGCCCAACGATAACACCCAGGGCGAAAGAGAACAGTTCCGTGATCCCTTCGTTTGGTACGATGACGGCACCTATTACATGATGGTTTCCACCTCCGTTCCCAATGCAGGCGGCTCGGCAGTTATTTACACCTCTGAGGATATGCGGGAATGGGAACACCGTGGCTACCTCTACGAATGCGATTATGTCAAATACCCTGAACAGGGCGCACACTGGGAATGCGTAGTAATGCTCCCCATCAGCACAAAGGATGGTTCTCAGACAAAGTACATTCTGTTTGATTGCCCCCAGTATACGGTTGACGGCTACACTGTCGAGTGCTATTACTGGATCGGCACATTTGACAAAGACACCTGCAGATTTATCCCCGATGACCACCAGCCGAAATTGTTCGATCTGGGCAGAGGCGTATATACCGGTCAGAACGGCTTCTGCTTCTTAACAGAAGAAGATATCGCGGCAGGCAAGACAAGCTATGAGCAGGGCAGAACCGTTATTTATGCCATTGCTCAGGGTAAGGATGCAGGCACTGCACAAAACTATACCGCAGGCTGGGCACATAACTTTGCAATTCCTCTGGAGCTGTGGCTTTCCGATGATGGCAAAGAAGTCATCCGTGAGCCTATCAAGGAAATCGAAAGCTTGAGAGAAGAAACACTCTATTCTTACACTGGTACCGGTAAAACTGCCGATGAGATCAATAGCGAAATTTCCGGCATCCGCGGCGATCTGTTGGAGATTCGCGCAAAGATCGAGCTTGACCCCACAAGCCCGGAATATTCCGCAGGTTTGCTTCTGAGATATAATCCCAATACCGTGGATGGAAAGACCGAAAGAACGGAAATTAGATTCTCCAATACCGGCGTGTTGGTGGAAAGAAATCAGTCTTCGCTTCTCGACTATGTAAACCGTCAGCCCAGTCACAATTGGAACCGTGTTAAGAACGAATATGAGATCACGATCCTCTTAGACCGTTCTATGCTGGAGGTTTATGTGGACGGCGTTATCAGCTTCACAACAAGAATTTATCCCAGATACGGCAACTCTGATTATCTGAGAGTGTTTGATAACAATGCAAACATCAAGTTTACCGAACTGAACATTTACCGTATGGGCAGTGCCTACAGTGATACTGTAACACCTCCTTATTACGGCAATATGGGCAACCTGGGTGAATAAGAGGTGGCTATATGCGTAAAAGAATAATTCCATTTTTAAGCATTTTATGTATAATATTATTAAGTGTTGGCTTAGCCAGCTGTAAAGACCCTGTGTCGCAGGGCGCGTCCGGAATGCTGCTTAACGGTGGCTTTGAATCTGCCGACTTGTCCGGTTGGACCGTTGAATACGGTGATGCATTTAATGATGATTGCATTTCCTCTCAGAAGACCTTTATGTTTGACGGTGATGCAAACAACAACATTCTGGCAATCAACCAGACCGGCAACTGGTATCTGACCGGCAAGGGCTTTCACGGCAAGTATTCCGGCGCAAGAACCGGTACCCTTCGCTCCACGAATTTCTTTGTTCCTGAAGACGGTGTGATCAGCCTCAAATTGGCAGGCGGTGCACTGACTGTAGGCAAGGGTGAGCACGCACCTCTGAAAGCAAAGGAAAAGATTTGCTATGTGGGCTTCTACTTGGCTGAAAACGATCAGCTGATCGCTATGCAAACCAATGAGTACTTCCACGAACACACCGAGGAGTATATCATCCCTGAAAGATATGCTGCAGGCGTGTATAATACCGACAACTTCTATGAATACTACTTAGATCTGTCGGAATATGCAGGTCAGGAGATTTACATCCGAATCGTCGATAACGATGAAAGCTATTACTACGGCTATATCGCAGTAGACGATATCAGAGTTGGCGACAGCGTAGATCCGCAAACAGAAGGTGCTTTCTTCACAAAGGTTATTGATTATGCAACGGATGCGGAGGCACCCTCCATTCACGAAATCAAAAACGGCGGCTTCGAGCTTGGTTCTCTGGCTGGCTGGACTGTCGTAGAAGGCGATGCTTTCTCTAATGAAGGTGTCAATACGGAGAATGTTTGGTGGAATGAGAACATCACCTATTCCCGTGACGGAAATTATCATTACGGAAAATATATGCCCTCTGCAACAGGCGTGATGCGTTCTTCTGAATTTGTTTTGGGTGGCTCCGGCTATGTAAGCTTTAAGCTCGGCGGCTGCGCTGACAATGGCAAGACCTATATAAGATTTATGGTGAAGCAGGGCGATGAGGCTGTCGAGGTTGCAAAATACTCGAACTTCAAGTTCTGGAACTACCAGTTCCCCTATGTGCAGAACGGTATGCGTCTTCTGAATATGGTCCAGTATTATGCAGACCTTTCTGCATACATTGGCGAGACAATGTATATTGAAGTGGTCGATATGAATGACTCCAACGACGAGTTGGGCTGTATCACGCTGGATAGTGTTCGGACCTATTGGGAAGAAAAGCCCTCCTGGATTGACAGCGAATCCTTCTACGTGGAATACGAGCCGGATATTATGTTCGAAAGCGAATACCAAATCATAAACGGCGGCTTTGAAACCGGTGATCTGACCGGCTGGACATTGGAAGGCGGAAAGATTGGTATTGTAACGGATGCTTCCGGTTGGTGGGCACCGAAGTTCCCCTATAATAAGAAGGGTACTTATTTGTTCTCTGGTATTGTTGACGAGGGCGCCGGTGTATTGGAAACCAATAAGGGTACGCTGACAAGCTCTGCATTTATCGTTGGCGGCAGCGGATATATTACCTTTATGCTGGGCGGTGGCGGTAATCCTCTGGAGTGCTACATCTCCGTGATCGATGCTGAGACCGGTGAAGAGGTTGCGCGTTATGCCAACAGCCTGTTTAGCGACAGAGGTACTGGTATTATCAATCATGGCAGCAATTTAGCAAATATGATCATGTACAAGGCAGACCTCTCCGAATTTATGGGAAGAAGCCTCAAGATCCGTATTGTAGATAACGCTACCAGCAATTGGGGCCTCCTCACTGCGGATAGCTTTGTTACCTACTATAAGGATGCTGCAAGCGTGCCTGCAAAGGCCAATCTGGCTAAGAACATTAAGACAGCTCTGGGTGAAAATGATCCCTATCAGGTTCTTAACGGCGACTTTGAAACCGGTGATTTAACAGGCTGGACATTGAGCGGCAAGATCGGCTATGTATCCATACAGGATGTCTTCTGGAAAAATACCAGTAAGGCCTATAATAAAGACGGCAGATTCCTGTTTACCGGTATCGAAGATATTATGGGCAGTATGGAAGCAGCCAAGGGCACCCTTACAAGTGAAGTTTTCACCGTTGGCGGCTGCGGCTATATCACATTCAAGTTAGGTGGCGGCTATAACGAAAACTGCTATATTGAGATCGTGGATGCAGATACCGGCAAGGCAATTGCCAAGTATCACAACGACAATCACGACAGCAAAGAGGGCCGTATGTTCCAGTTTAAGGCAGATCTGACGGCATTTATGGGTAAAAAGGTCTGTATCCGTATTGTGGACAATGCGGAAAATGCTTGGGGCTGCCTGGCAGTTGATAGCTTTATTACCTATTATAAGTCTGTGGAAGAGCTGCCTGCAGCAACACTGATCGATAACAAATTGGCCTGATCGTTTATAAACCAAGGCAGGGATGGTATCCCATCCCTGCCTGAGAAGGACACCTCAAAGCGCTTTTCGGTGCTACCCTTTTTGGGTCGCGCCTGAGAGTATATATTCTATACTTTGCAAAAAAGTATTATTTATGGAGGTAAAAACTATGAAAAAGAAGCTTTTCGCAAGTTTCCTCGCTGTGGCGTTGGTCGTCGCGCTGGCGTTCGCGGTAGCGCCTGCTGCTTATGCATCCGGTGTTGACCACACCTTCACAGCCGACAATGAAAGCTGGGATGTCACCGGAGATTGTGTGATCGACCTGGCTGGCTTTGATGTTACCATCAATGTAACCGGTAACCCCAATGTCGTTGTCATTGATAGCAAGAATTTGGAGGTCCTGACCGGTGCAGAAGCCGGTAAGCTGACCGTCAATGGTGATTGCACCATCAACGAAGTAAATTTATTTGATGATTATCGCTACCTGAAGGTGAAAAATGAAGGTAATACCTACTCCTTCCATCCCTTCAATATGTCCATTACCCGGACCGGCGTAAATGTTGGCGCCAAGGCAATTTGCATGGAAGCTGCCTTTATTGCGAACAACGTCGTTCGTGATACGATCACGGAATTCGGTGTAAAGAGCGTTACCAAGGACGAATATTATCCTGTAACCTCCGGCTATCAGTTTGGGGAGAAGAACGGCGTATATGCTTGGTACAGCCTGATGGGCTCTCTGGAAGAAGATCAGTTAAATGAGAGCAGAACCTTCTGCGCCTACATTAAGATCGGCGATACGGTTATTGACGGTCTGCAGAGAATTGAGATCATACCCAAGAACGTTTTGGGCAAGATCAATGAAGAATACGCAGCCGGCAATTATACCGGCGCAACCAAGGAATTGGCGGACCGGCTGTATGCAGACAATGAAAGCCTGCAGGCTTATCTGCCCGCCATGAAGTATGTACCTGTTAAGCCTGTCCAAAATGAAGTTATCAAGGTATATGATTTGTATACACTTGAAAACAAGGAAAGCCTTGTCATTGATTTTGCAGAGAATATCGTAAATGACGGCAATCTTGCGCTTAGCTACAGCGTAGAGCACGCTGGCGAAGAGCTTGTGTTGGATGGTACCTGCCATACATTTAATTTTGGAACCTATTCCGATGCTGTTACTTATGAGACCTTTGAAGTAACCGTCACTTATACGGAAAACGGTGAGGAGCACTGCGTAACATACACCCTGAAGCTGGCATTGCTCGACTCCACTGCTTGCAGACTTGCAAACGGCGGCTTCGAGGACGGTATGGATGGTTGGACAGTGGTTGGTAATATCGGCAATGTAAGCTCTGATAAAAACTACTGGGTAAACGATCCTGAAAAGGCCGAGGGCTTTGAATTCGGTATGGATGGAGACAAGATGTTCTCCGCATATGTATCCGGCGCTGAAGAGCGCGCGGTGGGCACGCTGACAAGCTCTACCTTCAAGGTGGGCGGCTCCGGCTTCGTTACCTTCAAGATCGGCGCAATGAGAGACGGCAACTATGTTTATGTAGATGTTGTTGACGCCCAGACGAAGGAGATCCTCACCCGTTACTATAACGGCTTGTGGGCAGATAGAACCAACGACATAAAGAGCGGCTGCACGCTGATCGCTTACAAGGCAGATCTGTCTGAGTTTGCAGGCAGGGAAGTGTTCTTCCGCATCAGCGATAACGCGGACAGCGGCTACGGTCTGTTCTTTGCAGATAGCTTCGTAACCTATTACGCAACCGAGCCGGAAGGCTTCAACTACGCAACAACAGTAGACTATGCCGTTTCCGGCACCATTTACGATCTGTTCAACGGCGGCTTCGAAATGGGCAACAACCTGGGCTGGTGGAACAACGGTGAAATCGGTGTTGTTACAAATGCAAACGGCTACTGGGGAGATAACATTCCTTACAATAAGGACGGTGACTACCTCTTTACCGGTGTAGAGAGCAATGGCGCGGATACGATGCGGGAAGGTAACCGCGGTACGCTGACCAGCTCTGTGTTTGAAATTGGCGGCACCGGCTGGATCTCCTTTAAGCTGGGCGGCGGCGGAAATGAGCTTTGCTATGTCCAGGTTATTGATGCGGTTACAAGCGAGGTTCTTGCAAGATACCATCAGCAGGCGCAGCAGGATGCCGTTCTGATCCAGTATGTTGCAGATCTCAGCGCTCATATCGGCAAGACAGCAAGAATCCAGGTCGTTGACTACGCCAGCGAAGGCTGGGGCTGTGTGTCCTTTGACAGCGTGAAGACCTATTATGCATCTACCCTTGATTTGCCCGGTGCTTTAACAGCAAATAATATTTTCCAGGGCGTTTACGATGTTGCAAACGGCAGCTTCGAATCTGGTATGGACGGCTGGAATATGAACATCACCGAAGCAGGTGCCCATAATACATTGGGCTGGGTAGAAAGCTCTGAACATGACGCTGGCTGGTACACCAAGAACGACGGCAGAAAAGACGGCAATAACCTCTTCACCTTCTGCAAGCCCGATGGTACCAACTGCGAAAACACTAAGGGTACCCTGAATAGCTCCGTGTTTACTTTGAAGCGTAATTCTTATGTGTCCTTCAGATTTGGCGGCGCAGGCACTCGCGATGTGCGCATCGAGCTTTGCAGAGTAGATGGCACTGTTATCGCAACCTTCTATAACGAAGCTCCCGGTAAGGTCAATACCGAGATGTATGCTTACTACTATCAGTACGCAGGAGAAACTGCAGACTGCTTCTTCAGAGTGGTGGATAACTCTACGAGCAACTACGGCTGCTTCGTAGTGGATGATTTCCGTGCCAATCTGGTAAGTGCACCTGAAGGCTTTATTGCAGCAATTCAATAATTCATACAATTAACCAAAACAGCACTCCCCCACCGCAGGTGGTGGGGGAGCCCAAAAATGAAAGATTTTATATGACTATAACGAAAATAAAAGAACCTGCTTTTCATATAACCGGAGAAACGGGTTGGATCAATGATCCCAATGGACTTATTTACTATAACGGCCAGTACCACGCGTTTTTCCAATATCATCCCTTCGATACCAAGTGGGGTCCGATGCATTGGGGACATGTTGTCAGTGATGACCTAACCGACTGGAAATATCTGCCAATTGCGCTGACACCCGGTGACGATTGCGACAAAAACGGTTGTTTTTCGGGTACTGCAATTGCGCACGACGGGAAACTGTGGCTTATGTACACCGGTTTTATCGAAAATCAAGGCGGTGATACTATACGGCAGGTTCAGTGCTTAGCAGAAAGCAATGACGGTGTGACCTTTAAGAAGCATGGTATCGTGATCGGTGAGAACGATTTGCCGGACGGCTATGCGCCTTGCGATTTCCGTGATCCAAAGGTTTGGTTCCACAAAGACAGCTTTTGGTGCATTATCGCAGCCAGAAAGATAGAAGGTCGGGGTAGGATCCTCTTATATAGATCTAAGGATTTATTTAAGTGGGAGTATGTAAACGACTTGTTTGGCAAAGATAGCGCCGGCGCAATGATCGAATGTCCCGACTATAACGAGGAATATGGGTATCTGCTTTTCTGTGAACAGTTTCAGCCCAGCGAGAATGGGGAGCACCTCAATATACATAGCTGCCGTTGGTGTATCGGAAAAATCGATTACGCGACCGGTCTGTTCAAGGAGGATACCCGCGGAATCGTGGATTACGGCTTCGATATGTACGCACCTCAAACCTTTGCCGGCAAGCCGATCTTTATTGGCTGGCTGAATATGTGGGACAGAAATGTACCTTCTGAAAAGTACGGCTTTGCGGGCATGCTGACGGTACCGAGAAAGCTGTTTGTGAAGAATGGCAGACTTTATCAGGAGCCTGTCGTAAACTGCAGCAAGGTGCATAAGCTGACGGCAGATGATAAGCTTACGGATAGGATCACAAAAGGCGTCATCACCATTAAGGCTACAAAGCTGGAACAATTTGCCATTAAAATGCGCTGCAATGGCGTTCACTACACCCAAATGACGCTGCAGGATGGTCAGTGGGTACTCGACCGTTCTAAATCGGGCGAAGTGATTACCGGTGTAGAAAAGGATCCGGATTCCATAAATGGCATTCGCCGTATGCCTTGCTCTATGGAGAAGGAAGTGACTGTAACGATCGTTATGGATGAATTCTCTGTGGAAATTTTTGAAGACGGCAGAGCGTTGTCTGCGACCGTCTATCCGCCTGAGGATGCGGACGGCTTAGAGCTGATCGTAAAAGCAGAAAACTGGCAGTATGAACGTGCAGATTTATCTTAAGAAATTTATTCGGTAAATTTATTAGAAGGAAGGCACAGGATATGAAAGAAGTATATGTGGCCCCTGAGGCAGAGACCGTTCGTTTCGCCGCAGAAGAAAAACTGGCATTCAGTGAGCAGGATTCCTTCCTGGGATTTGATGTGACCGACAGTCAGGACGGCGATTTTAACAGCTGGAATCAGTGGTTTGACTAATTCGCAATATAGAAAAGCACCGGCATCTCTTACAGGAAGCCGGTGCTTTTTATTTTTGCTGTCAATAGCAAAACGAGAACTGTAAAATCCCTTAAAATCAGGGAGCTTCAGGTGTGTGGGATTATTCCCACTCGATGGTGCCGGTGGGTTTGGGGGTCAGGTCGTAGAGGACGCGGTTGATGCCGGGAACCTCGGTGGTGATGCGCTGGGTGATTTTGTGCAGGACAGGGTAGGGAATCTCCTCGATGGTGGCTTCCATGGCATCCACGGTATTCACGGCACGAATGATGGCGGGCCAGCCCTCGTAACGGGCACCGTTTTTCACACCGACGCTCTTCATATCCGGCACGGAAATAAAGTACTGCCAAACGGATTGCGCCAGTCCGCAATTATCGAATTCTTCCCGCAAGATGGCATCTGCCTCCCGCAGGGCGTGGAGCCGGTCGCGGGTGATGGCGC
This sequence comes from Oscillospiraceae bacterium, assembly GCA_015067785.1. GTDB lineage: Bacteria > Bacillota > Clostridia > Oscillospirales > Oscillospiraceae > Faecousia. The sequence continues at coordinate 33,442 of SVLR01000004.1, read as the reverse complement.
CCAAACAACGGACACCCAAGCCGGGACCGGGGAAGGGCTGACGGTAGACCATACCGTGAGGCAGTCCAAGGGCTTCGCCCACGACACGGACCTCATCCTTGTAGAGGAACTTCAGGGGCTCTACCAGCGCCATCTTCATATCCTCGGGCAGACCGCCCACATTATGATGGGACTTGACCGGTTTGCCGCTTTCCTTGGCTTTGATAGATTCCAAAATATCGGGGTAGATGGTGCCCTGTGCCAAAAATTCGATACCGCTGAGCTTGGCCGCTTCTTCGTCAAAAACCTTGATGAACTCACCGCCGATGATCTTGCGCTTCTTTTCCGGGTCAGAAACACCGGCAAGGAGAGCGAGGAAACGATCGGTAGCATCCACGTAGATCAGGTTGGCGTCCAGACCTTCCCGGAAAACGCGGATTACATCCTCGCTTTCGCCTTTGCGCATCAGTCCGTGGTTTACGTGGACACAGACAAGTTGCTTGCCGATGGCCTTAATAAGCAGTGCCGCAACAACAGAGGAGTCTACACCGCCGGACAGCGCCAAAAGTACCTTCTTATCGCCTACCTGTGCGCGAATTTCTGCGATTTGCTCGTCAATAAAGGATTGCGCCAAAGCAGGGGTGGTAATACGCTTCATTGTTTCGGGACGAATCATTTGGTCCATAGCAATACCTCCGAAATCTCTTTTTAGGTTCGCATTTCCATTATAATGCATAGGTTGCCAATTGTAAAATATCTTTTTGCACAATATTTCGATTTTTTGTGACAAATTTTTTGGTAGGGTAACGGGCGAAAAAAACTTGCGTTTAAGAAAGATATGTTTTATTATTATATTGTTGAATTGGAAATGACAAGCATTGCAGCAGAGCACGATCGCCTTTGTAAAGACAAATATGTGCTCTGCCCATTCTTTTTTTGGGGAGGTTACACTGTGAAAAAAGTCGGAATTGTTATGGGCAGCGATAGCGATCTGCCGATCCTGCAAAAGACCATGGATACGCTGACCCAGCTGGGTGTGCCCTATGAATGCCACATCTATTCTGCCCACCGCACGCCTGAAGAGGCGGCTGCCTTTGCGCGCGATGCGCGGCAGAACGGCATCGGTGTCATTATCGCAGCTGCGGGTATGGCTGCGCACTTGGCAGGCGCTATGGCTGCCAATACCACACTGCCTGTTATCGGCATTCCCTGTAAATCAACCTGTTTGGACGGCATTGACGCACTCCTGTCAACGGTACAGATGCCCAGCGGCATCCCGGTTGCTACCGTTGCCATCAATGGAGGTGTCAATGCCGCTTTGCTTTCTGCCCAGATTTTGGCAGTGGGCGATGAAGCCCTTGCCCAGCGGCTGATGGAAAAGCGACAAAAGGATGCAAAGAAGGTTTTAGAAAAAGATGCTGCCCTGCAGGCAGAGCTCAATAAATAAAAAAGAAAGAGGTCACAACTATGGAAAATCTGAAGCTGCTCTACACCGGAAAAACAAAGAATGTATACGCCCTCCCCAACGGCAACTGCCTGCTGAAATTCAAAGACGACTGCACCGGCAAGGATGGTGTGTTTGACCCCGGTGAAAATGCTGTGGGCCTGACCATTGAGGGCGTCGGCGATGTGAATCTGCGTATGAGCATTTATTTCTTTGAGAAGATCAATGCCGCCGGTATACTTACCCATTATGTCAGCGCAGATATTGCAAATACCACTATGGAAGTCCTGCCCGCTAAGGTGTTCGGCAAGGGCTTGGAGGTCATCTGCCGTTACAAGGCGGTTGGCTCCTTCTTCCGTCGTTACTCCGATTACTGCACGGAGGGTCAGGATCTGCCCGCTTATGTAGAGACTACCTTCAAAAATGACGAGAAGGGCGATCCGCTGGTCACCAAGGACGGCCTTGTGGATCTGGGTGTTATGACTGCCCAGCAGTATGACGACCTGAAGGCAATGACTCAGGCGATTACCAAGATTGTTGCCGACGACCTGAAGGAAAAGGGTCTCGATATGTACGACATTAAGTTTGAGTTTGGTTACGATCCTCAGGGTAGAGTGATGCTCATTGATGAGATCGCATCCGGCAATATGCGGGTCTACAAGGACGGCAAGTATGTAGATCCTATGACATTAAATAAGCTGTTTTTCGCATAAAAGGAGCAGGTAATGGGCGGTTTTTTTGGAATCACATCCCGGGAGGATTGTATGATGGATGTGTTCTTTGGTGTGGACTATCACTCCCACTTAGGAACACGCCGTGGCGGTATGGCTGCGTATGATAAGGAGATCGGTCTGCAACGGAAGATCCACAATATTGAAAATGCGCCGTTCCGTACCAAATTTGAGCATATTTTCAGCGAGATGGAGGGTACTTCTGTCATTGGCTGTATTTCCGACAGCGATCCCCAACCAATGCTGATCCGTTCCAATTTGGGCACATACGCCATTTGTACCGTGGGCATTATCAACAATGCGGATGCGCTCATCGACCGTTATCTTTCCTTCAGCGGCGGTCACTTTGATGCGATGACCGGCGGTCGGGTAAATACCACAGAGCTGGTGGCGGCGCTGATCGACCAAAAGAGCAGCTTTGCCGACGGCATTCGGTTTGCCCAGAATTCCATTGAAGGAACGGCCAACATTCTGATCCTGAAGGAGAACGGCAATATCATTGCCGCCCGTGATAAGCTGGGTCGCATCCCGGTACAGATCGGTAAAAATGAGAATGGCTACTGCGCCTCCTTCGAGGAATTTGCCTTTACCAAGCTGGGTTATGAAAAGGTTTGCGAGCTGGGACCCGGTGAGATCGTGGAGCTGTCTCCTGACGGTATGACCCGGCTTGCGGCACCCGGAAAGGAAATGCGGATGTGCGCCTTTCTTTGGAGCTACTACGGCTATCCTACTTCTACTTACGAGGGCATCAATGTGGAGGCTATGCGCTACCGCAACGGTGCCGCCATTGCGGAGCGGGATATGGAGCAGGGCCGCAGTATGGACATCGACTATGTAGGCGGTGTGCCAGACTCCGGAACGCCCCACGCCATCGGCTATGCCAACCGCACCGGCAGACCCTTTGCCCGGGCATTTATTAAATATACGCCCACTTGGGCAAGAAGCTTTACACCTGCCCGGCAGAGTGATCGGAAAAAGATCGCAAAAATGAAGCAGATCCCGGTCCACGAGTTGATTCAGGACAAAAATCTGCTGTTTGTGGATGATTCTATCGTCCGGGGTACACAGCTTCGGGAGACGGTAGAATTCCTCTATGAAAACGGCGCGAAATCCGTGCATATGCGCTCTGCCTGCCCGCCCATTATGTATGGCTGTAAATACCTGAATTTCTCCCGTTCTACCAGCGATCTGGATCTCATTACCCGTCAGGTAATTCTGGAGCTGGAGGGAGAAGAAGGAATGAAGCATATCGAAGAATACGCAGACGGTAAGACGGAGCGAGGCAAGGCGATGCGCCAAGCTATCTGTGATAAGTTCAATTTCGCCTCGTTGGGCTTCCAGTCGCTTGAGGGTGTTGTCAACGCCATCGGGTTGGAGCCCTGCAAGCTATGCACCTACTGCTGGAACGGTAAAAAATAAAAGGAGAAGGCTATGGAACATAACAATTCTTATTCCGCAAGCTATGCGGCGGCCGGTGTGGACATTACAGCCGGTTACCGCGCGGTAGAACTGATGAAAAAATACATTGCCCGTACCCGCAACGAGGGTTGTCTCGACGATGTGGGCGGCTTTGGCGGCTGCTTTGGTCTTTCCCTTGCCGGTATGGAAGAGCCGGTGCTGGTCTCCGGCACCGACGGCTGCGGCACAAAGGTAAAGCTTGCCATCCTGATGGACAAGCACGATACCATCGGCATCGATGCGGTGGCAATGTGCGTCAATGACATTATCTGCTGTGGCGCAAAGCCTCTGTTTTTTCTGGACTATATCGCCTGCGGTAAGAATTATCCCGAAAAGATCGCCGAGATCGTTTCCGGTGTTGCCGAGGGCTGTGTCCAGTCCGGTGCGGCACTGATCGGCGGTGAGACTGCAGAGCATCCCGGTATGATGCCTACAGAGGATTATGACCTGGCGGGATTTGCCGTTGGCATCGTGGATAAGAAGAAAATTTTGGATAACACCCGGATGGCGGAAGGAGATGTGGTCATCGCCCTGCCCTCCACCGGTATTCACAGCAACGGCTTTTCTCTGTGCAGGAAGGTGTTTGACATTGACAACAATAATCCCCAACTGTATATCCCTCGGGAGGAGCTGGGAGGCAAGACCATTGCGGAAAGTCTGCTGGTCCCCACAAGGATCTATGTAAAGGCTGTTTTGGCACTGCTGGAGCAGGTGGATGTCAAGGGCATCAGCCATATTACCGGCGGTGGCTTCTACGAGAATATCCCCCGTGCCATTCCCGACGGTCTGAGCGCGGTGATCGATAAGAGCGCCATTCGCGTTCTGCCCATTTTTGATTTGATCGCTTCCTTTGGCAATATCCCTGAGCGGGATATGTATAACACCTACAATATGGGTGTGGGTATGAGCATCATCGTCCCGGCAGCGCAGGCAGAAAAGGCGCTGGCTGTTTTGAAGGACAACGGCGAGGATGCCTATATCATCGGCCACATCGAAAAGGGCGAAGAAAAGGTGGTACTGCGATGAAGCGCATTGCGGTACTGGTTTCCGGCGGCGGCACGAATCTGCAAGCGCTGATTGATGCCCAAGGCGCTGTGCTTCATAGCGGCAAGATCGCCTTGGTAATCTCCAATGTGGAAGGCGCTTATGCGCTCCAGCGAGCGAAAAATGCGGATATTCCCACGGAAACAGTCATTAAGAAGGTCTGCGGCTCCCAGCACGCCTTTGAAGATCGGCTGCTCTCTCTGTTGGAGCAGTACGAGATCGATGTGATCGTGCTGGCTGGCTTTATGACGATACTCACAGAGCATTTTACCGGGCGGTATCCCAACCGTATTTTGAATGTGCATCCCAGCCTGATCCCCAGCTTTTGCGGAGAAGGCTTTTACGGCCTGTGTGTTCACGAGGCGGCGCTGTCGTATGGCGTGAAAGTCACCGGTGCAACGGTGCATTTTGTCAATGAAGTCTGCGACGGCGGTCAAATCATCGCCCAAAAAGCGGTGCCGGTTTTGGAAGGGGATACCCCTGAAACGCTGCAACGCAGAGTTATGGAGCAGGCGGAATGGATACTGCTCCCCCAAGCAGTTGAGACTGTTTGCGCGAATTTAGGAGGAAACGAATATGAATGTATATGAAATCGGAAATCTTTCCAAAATGCTGGCAAATAATACATACCCCGGTCGCGGTATCGTACTGGGTGTGACCCCGGATGGGACAAAGTCCGTTGCTGCCTATTTCATTATGGGTCGCAGCGTCAATTCCCGTAACCGTGTATTTGTGCAGGAGCCGGATGGTATCCGCACGGAAGCCTATGATCCCGCGCTGATGAAAGACCCCCATCTTATCATCTACCATCCTGTCCGTCAAATCGGTCAGGGACTGATCGTTACCAACGGTGACCAGACTGATACCATTTGGGAGCACTTAGCCAAGGGGGAGAGCTGGGAGGCGGCGCTCCGCACCCGCCAGTTTGAGGACGACGGCCCCAACTGGACGCCCCGTATTTCCGGTCTGCTGGCAGGAGATGGCAGCTACAAAATGTCCATACTGAAGGCTGCTGACCAGTCAGGCAGCGCCTGTACCCGCTTCTTCTGGGAATACCCTGCTGTTTCCGGCTTGGGTCATTTCCTCCATACCTATGTCTGTGACGGAAACCCCGTGATCCCCACCTTCCAGGGCGAGCCGGAGCGGGTCTCTATCCCTGATGACATCGAGGTGTTTACCAAGGAACTGTGGGAAAATTTGAATGAGAACAACAAAATTTCTCTTTTTGTCCGTTATACCGATTTGAAGACCGGCGCTTACGAGCAGCGGATCATCAACAAGCAAGGAGAATAAAATGAAGACATTTGAACTGAAATACGGCTGTAACCCCAATCAGAAGCCTGCTTCCATCTATATGCACGACGGCACGGAGCTGCCTATTGAGATTCTGAACGGCAGACCTGGCTATATTAATTTTTTGGATGCGCTGAATTCATGGCAGCTGGTAAAAGAGCTGAAGGAGGCCACCGGTATGGCTTGTGCCACCTCCTTTAAGCATGTTTCTCCTACTTCTGCCGCTGTGGGCAAGCCTCTGAGCGAAGAGCTGAAAAAGGCTTGCTTTGTAGATCATATCGAGGGCTTAGACGAAAATCCTCTGGCCTGCGCCTATGCCCGCGCCCGTGGCACGGACCGTATGTGCTCCTTCGGTGACTGGGTGGCGCTAAGCGATGTCTGCGATGCGCTGACTGCTTCTTTGATCGCGCCTGAGGTGTCTGACGGTGTCATCGCCCCCGGCTATACCGAGGAGGCTTTGGCGATTTTGAAGGCAAAGCGCAAGGGCGGCTATAATATTGTTAAAATCGACCCCGATTATGTACCGGATCCTCAGGAGACAAAGCAGGTCTACGGCATCACATTTGAGCAGGGCCGCAATAACTTTAAGATCGGCAACCATCTGCTTGAAAACATTGTAACTGCAAACAAAGACCTGCCCGAATCTGCAAAGATCGACCTGATCGTTGCGCTCATTACCCTGAAATACACCCAGTCTAACTCTGTCTGCTTTGCGGTGGACGGTCAGGCTATCGGCGTAGGTGCCGGTCAGCAGAGCCGTATCCACTGCACCCGTTTGGCAGGCACAAAAGCCGATACCTGGTTCCTCCGTCAGCATCCCAAGACCCTGGGGCTGCAGTTCCGGGAGGACTTGGGTCGCGCCAACCGGGACAATGTGATCGATGGCTACATTAACGGCAACGAAGAAGATGTGTGCGCAGACGGCATCTGGCAGAATTACTTTACCGTTCAGCCAGAGCGGCTGACGGAAGAAGAAAAGAAGGCGTTTTTGGCAACCCGGCAGAATGTTGCGCTGGGCAGTGACGCTTTCTTCCCCTTCTCCGATAATATTAAGCGTGCTTACGCCTCCGGTGTCAAATATATTGCCGAGCCCGGCGGCTCGATTCGGGATGATCTTGTCATCGAGGAATGTGACAAGAAGGGAATGGTCATGGCCTTTACCGGTATGCGTCTGTTCCATCACTAATACAAAAAGGAGGCAGTCCTATGAGAATTCTTGTTGTGGGCGGCGGTGGACGGGAACACGCCATCATCAAAGCGCTCAAAAAGAATCCCGATATTACTGAAGTTTTCGCAGCCCCCGGTAACGGCGGTATTGCGAAGGATGCGGTGTGTGTAGATATCGGTGCGAAGGATATTCCCGCTATTGTAGAATTTGCCACAAAGAACAAGATCGATTATGCGGTCGTAGCGCCTGACGACCCGCTGGTTTTGGGCGCAGTCGATGCCTTGGAGGAGAAGGGGATCCCTTGCTTTGGACCCCGGAAAAATGCCGCCATCATTGAGGGCAGCAAAGCCTTCTCTAAGGAACTGATGAAAAAATACGGTATCCCTACGGCGGCTTACGAGATCTTTACCGAGCTGGATGCCGCCCTCTCGTATGTAAAAACCTGCCCCATTCCCACCGTTGTAAAGGCAGACGGCTTGGCGCTGGGCAAAGGTGTTATTATTGCAATGACTCGGGAGGAAGCAGCCGAAGCAGTTACCGATATGATGGCAAATGCCAAATTCGGCGCTTCCGGTACTACGGTGGTCATTGAGGAATTCCTCATCGGTCCGGAGGTTTCTGTCCTTGCCTTTACCGACGGTAGGACGGTTAAGCCTATGGTCTCCTCAATGGACCACAAGCGGGCAGGGGACAATGATACAGGTCTCAATACCGGCGGTATGGGCACCGTTGCCCCGAACCCCTACTATACAGAAGAAATTGCTAAAGTGTGTATGGAAAAAATCTTCCTACCCACCATCGATGCAATGAACAAAGAGGGCAGGACTTTCAAGGGCTGTTTATACTTTGGACTGATGCTGACGCCGAACGGTCCGAAGGTGATCGAATATAACTGCCGTTTTGGTGACCCGGAGACCCAGGTGGTGCTGCCACTGCTCCAAAGCGATCTGCTGACCGTTATGCAGGCGACTACCAACGGCACATTGGCAGAAACAGAAGTGCGTTTTGCCCAAAGGCACGCCTGCTGTGTGATCACCGCTTCCAAGGGGTACCCGGAAAGCTATGAAAAGGGCTATCCCATTACCTTTACCGAGGAGGCGGAACAGCATACCTATGTAGCCGGTGCGGCAATCAAGAACGGCGCTTTGGTCACCTCCGGCGGTCGTGTCACCGGCACAACGGCGGTGGCAGATACTTTGAAAGAAGCAATCCGGGAAGCCTACCGCCTCTCAGACGGTGTAAAATTCGAAAACGCGTACCGCAGAAGCGACATCGGTCAGCGGGCACTACAGGCGAAAAAGTGAGGGAAAAAGTATGGTTTATCGCGTTTATGTTGAGAAAAAAGCCGGTCAGACCCACGAGGCAGACGGCCTCCTGCAAGAGATCCGGGACTTTCTGCGCATCGACGGACTGACCTCTGTTCGGGTACTGAACCGCTATGATGCGGAAAATTTAGAGGAAAGCCTTTTTTGTTATGCGGTCAATACCGTTTTCTCCGAGCCCCAGGTGGATGATGTCAGCTATGAGGCCTCTGCAGGTCAGGTGGTATTTGCCGTTGAGCCTCTGCCCGGTCAGTATGACCAGCGGGCAGACTCTGCCGCCCAATGTATTCAAATCATCTCTCAGGGCAACCGTCCCACCGTCCGTACCGCCAAGGTCTATGTGCTGACCGGCAAACTAACGGAGGAAGATGTTGCCGCAATTAAAAAACATGTGATCAATGCGGTGGAAAGCCGGGAGGCTTCTCTGGAGAAGCCGGAGACACTGGCTGTAAAATACGATGCGCCCCAGACGGTAGCCACTGTTGACGGCTTTGTCGCGCTGGACGATGGGGGACTGACGGCGCTCCTTGAGAAATTGGGTCTTGCCATGGATTTGGATGATCTACGCTTCCTGCAGACCTATTTCCGGGACGAGGAGCATCGGGATCCTACCATTACAGAAATTCGTGTGGTGGATACCTATTGGTCCGACCACTGCCGTCATACCACCTTCTCTACCCACTTAGATAACATTACCATCCACGATCCTGCTGTGGCGGCGGCCTATCAGCGGTATTTGGATGCCCGGATAGAGGTCTATGGCGAAGAAAAAGCAGCTGCCCGTCCCCAGACGCTGATGGACATTGCCACCATCGGTGCCAAGACCCTTAAAAAGCGTGGTCTGCTTCCTGAACTGGACGAGAGTGAGGAGATCAATGCCTGCTCCATCCATGTAACGGCGACTGTCAATGGAGAAGACCAGGACTGGCTTTTAATGTTCAAGAATGAGACCCACAACCACCCCACGGAGATCGAGCCCTTTGGCGGTGCAGCCACCTGTATCGGCGGCTGTATCCGTGACCCCCTCAGCGGACGCGCTTATGTCCATCAGGCAATGCGTGTCACCGGCGCAGGCGATCCCCGAAAGTCCTTGCAGGAGACCCTTCCCGGCAAGCTGCCCCAGCGAAAGCTCTGTCAGACAGCTGCCGCCGGCTATTCTTCTTACGGCAACCAAATCGGTCTTGCCACCGGCCATGTGGCGGAGCTCTACCACGAGGGCTATATCGCAAAGCGCTTGGAGTGTGGCGCAGTAGTGGCTGCTGCACCTGCGAAAAATGTCCGCAGAGAACGGCCTGCGCCCGGTGATGTGATCGTTCTTTTGGGCGGTCGTACCGGACGGGACGGTATCGGCGGTGCCACCGGCTCCTCTAAGAGCCATAACTTAAAATCCCTTGTAACTATGGCTTCTGAGGTCCAAAAGGGCAACGCCCCTGAGGAACGGAAGATCCAGCGCTTGTTCAGGAAGCCGGAAGTCACGCAGCTTATCAAGCGCTGCAATGACTTTGGAGCCGGCGGTGTGTCTGTTGCCATCGGTGAGCTGGCAGACGGTCTGCGGATCGATCTGGATGCGGTACGGAAAAAGTACGAGGGTCTGGACGGCACCGAGCTTGCCATTTCTGAATCTCAGGAGCGTATGGCGGTTGTTGTTGCTGCAGAAGATGCAGACACCTTCATCGCCTATGCCGAGGAAGAAAATTTGGAGGCCTACCGTGTGGCTGTAGTAACGGAAGAAACACGGATGGTTATGACCTGGAAGGGCGTCGAAATTGCCAACCTCTCCCGGGACTTTTTGAACACCAACGGCGCGGTAAAGCACGCCGATGTGCAGGTAGATGAAAAAGACCTGACTGTATTGGGAAAGCCTGCCTTTGCTTCCCTCCGGGATATGGCAAGCAGCCTGAAAACTGCCAGCCAGCGGGGTCTTGTGGAGCGCTTTGACGCTACCATCGGCGCAGGCTCTGTGCTGATGCCCTTTGGCGGCAAAAACCAGACTACACCAGCCCAGGCAATGGCAGCCAAGCTGCCTGTCCTGCCCGGTGAGGAAACGGAGCAGGGAAGCCTCTTTGCTTGGGGCTGTGATCCGGACTGCTTGTCTGTTGACCCCTATACCGGTGCCCGGGCAGCCATCTATAGCTCGGTAACCAAGCTGGTGGCAGCCGGTGCTGATTATAGGAAGGTCTACCTTACCTTGCAGGAGTTCTTTGAGCGGCTCCGCACGGAGCCTGTTCGCTGGGGCAAGCCCTTTGCCGCCCTTTTGGGCGCGCTGGATGCCCAAATAGAGATCGGTGCGGCTGCCATTGGCGGTAAGGACTCTATGTCCGGTACTTTCCTTGATAAGGATGTACCGCCTACGCTGATCTCCTTTGCCATCGCACCGGTGGATAAGGGTGATGTGCTGACCCCTGAGTTTAAGAAGCCGGGTCACCCGGTCTACCTGTTTGCCCCTACGGACAATACACCCGAAAGCCAGAAAGCGGCTTGGGATGCTTTTTATGACCTCCATAAGAAAGGCAAGGTCTGCGCCGCTTGGGCGGTAGAAAACGGCCTTTCCGAGGCGGTTATGAAAATGTCCTTCGGTAACAATGTTGGCTTCGCCTCCTGCGGCACCGTTGAAGATCAATGGCATCAGGGCGATTTCTGGGGATTTATCGTAGCAGAGCTCACCGAGGATGTGGATATCCCCGAGGCACTTCCCATCGGTAAAACCATTGCAAAGCCTGAGATCATGCTCGATGGCGAAAGAGCCACCATCGAGGAGCTGTACGCCCTCAACACCGCAACTCTGGAAAAGGTCTATCCAACCAAGACGGTGGAGACGGACCGGAAAACTCCCACATTCAGCAGCAGCGAGATCTGCACACTTGCGCCGGCTGTTAAGACGGCAAAGCCCAAGGTGCTGATCCCTGTATTCCCCGGCACCAACTGCGAGTTTGACTCCGCCCGGGCGGTAATGGCTGCCGGTGGCGAGGCGGAGATCGTAGTCGTCCGCAACCTGACGGCTGAGGATGTTGCCCGCAGCGTAGAGACGGTGGCAAAGAAAATCGCAGACAGCCAAATGATCTTCATCCCCGGCGGCTTCTCCGGCGGTGACGAACCTGACGGCTCTGCAAAATTCATTACTGCGTTTTTCCGCAATCCTGCCATCCGTGAGCAGGTAGGAAAGCTGCTGGATGAGCGGGACGGTTTAATGTGCGGTATTTGTAATGGCTTCCAAGCCCTTATTAAGTTAGGTCTTGTGCCCTATGGCAAGATCATCGATACGGACGATACTTGTCCAACGCTGACCTATAATACCATTGGCAGACACCAGAGTCGGATCGTCCGTACCCGGATCGCGTCGGTAAAATCCCCGTGGCTGAGCCTGATGAATGTGGGTGACATTGTAAATGTCCCCATTTCCCACGGTGAGGGTCGCTTCTTTGCATCCGAGGAGCTGGCGCTACAGCTGGCGCAAAACGGACAGATCGCCACCCAGTATGTGGACCTTGCCGGCAATCCTACGATGGATGCGGCATTTAACCCCAACGGCTCGCTCTTTGCTATCGAGGGCATTACCTCTCCCGACGGCAGAGTGTTCGGCAAAATGGGTCATAGTGAGCGTATCGGAAACGGTCTTTATAAAAATGTCCCCGGTCAGTACGACATCCGTATGTTCGAGGCCGCGGTCAAGTATTTTAAGTAAGGGAGGACTTTTCTATGGCGTATTATTATTCCGAGCCCAGCCATACCTTTAGTGAGTATCTGCTGATTCCCGGTTATACCTCCGAGGAATGCATTCCCGCAAATGTTTCCCTTCGTACCCCCTTGGTAAAGTACCGCAAGGGCGTGGAGGAGCCTGCCATCAGCCTGAACATTCCGCTGACCTCTGCGGTTATGCAGTCAGTCTCCAACGATACATTAGCTATCGCCTTGGCGAAGGAGGGCGGCATCAGCTTTATTTTCGGTTCTCAGTCCATCGAATCTCAGGCAGCGATGGTGGCAAAGGTCAAGGGCTATAAGGCAGGCTTTGTGGTCTCTGCCTCCAACCTGACCCCGGAGCACACCCTCGCCGATGTACTGGCGCTGAAGGAGAAGAACGGCTTTTCTACTGTTGCCATTACAGACGATGGTACTGCGACAGGTAAGCTTCTGGGCATCGTTACCAGCCGGGATTACCGTGTCAGCCGTATGGACGGCAGCGAAAAGGTAGCAAGCTTTATGACCCCTCGGGAGAGGCTGGTGACTGCACCGGCAGACACCACCCTGAAAGAGGCAAACGATATTATTTGGGAGCATAAGCTCAACAGCCTGCCCGTGGTGGATGAAAATGATCACCTGATGTACTTTGTCTTCCGTAAGGACTACGCTTCCCACAAGGCAAATCCGCTGGAGCTGCTGGATGATAAAAAGCGCTATTTGGTGGGCGCAGGCATCAACACCCGGGACTATGCCCAGCGTGTCCCTGCCCTTTTGAAAGCAGGTGTGGACTGCCTTGTGATCGACTCCTCTGAGGGCTTTACCTGCTGGCAGGCAAAGACCATCGCCTGGATCCGGGAGCACTACGGCGACACCGTGAAGGTCGGCGCAGGCAATGTGGTGGACCGGGACGGCTTCCGCTTTTTGGCAGAAGCCGGTGCGGACTTTGTGAAGATCGGCATTGGTGGCGGTTCCATCTGCATCACCCGGGAAACCAAGGGCATTGGCCGCGGACAGGCTACCGCTGTCATTGAGGTGGCAGCTGCCCGGGACGAGTACTTTAAGGAGACCGGTATCTATGTGCCCATCTGCTCCGACGGCGGCATCGTCCACGATTACCATATGACCCTTGCGCTGGCAATGGGCGCAGACTTTATGATGCTGGGTCGCTACTTTGCCAGGTTTGACGAATCACCCACGCCTAAGGTGATGGTAAACGGCGCCTATATGAAGGAATACTGGGGCGAGGGCAGTAACCGCGCACGGAACTGGCAGCGCTATGACTTGGGCGGCAGCGCAAAGCTGACCTTCGAGGAAGGTGTAGACAGCTATGTGACCTATGCCGGTCCGCTCCACGACAATGTGGAAAGCTCTCTGTACAAGGTAAAATCCACAATGTGCAATGTGGGCGTGACCAACATTCCCGACCTGCAGAAAAATGCGAAGATCACATTGGTCTCTGCTACCTCTATTGTAGAGGGCGGCGCCCATGATGTGACGCTTCGCTCCACCAGCACAGTGAAATGAACAAAAGCACAGATAGAAACCGCCGCCCAACCGGGCGGCGGTTTGCCTATATCTATTGACTTTCCAGTTGGCTCTGCAGCTCGGTGTAATAATCCAGCTTTTCCTGGGCTTCAGGAACCTTAAAGTCCAGGAGGAAGGAATAGCCGTTGATCAGCACCTTCACATAATTGCGGAGCATATCCTTGGAGGTAGAAGGATAGGAGAGACGGAGCTTCAAAATTCCCTCCTGCTTGCGTAAGTACGAGGTCATAGCGGCACTGATATCTGCCACCTTCTTTCCAAAACCATCTTTTTCGGCCTGATCCTTTTCATCCTTATACAGCAAAATATAGCTTTTGATTTGCAGAATGTATAGGTCCACGGTTTCGGATATCTGACTTATATCGGTGCTTTGCTTGAGCAGCTCAGCCAGACGACCGTAAAGGATCGCCTGTAGCTCCCGTATATCTGTAGAGCCGGGCCACTGTTGGATGCCGAGGTCCAAAACCTCCAGGGCTTCCTGCAGAAAGCGGATCGCTTTGTCCTTTGCAGTGTTGTTTTTATATCCTTCGTATAGCACTGTATAGCCGTAGGCAAGGCGGTTGTAATTACTGGGAGAGGGCCATTTTGCAGCATGCTCCTTTGCTTGCTGCAGATAGTCCATCAAGAGGGATTCTGCCGCTTTGATACCCTGAGTGTCTCGGATATCCCTTGCTTCGCGCCGCAGGAAATTAAGGCGCATGCTCTCAAAATCCTCTTCCTCCGGACAATAGGGCTTTACGGTTTCGATATATGCCTTGCAGGTATCAAAGTATTTTTGATAGACTGCCTTATCCGCAAGATCCTCGTAGATATGCAGGAACATCCGGATTGGGAGATCCAACACATCATCGTAGTCCCGGGTGATGGCGGCAATACGGGGACCCAGATCAAAGGCTGCATCCAAATATTCAAGTGCATTTTCATACATCTTGGCGTCACAGTAATCCAGCAGCAGACGGTAGTATACCACAAAGGGCGCAGTGAAGTATTTCTGTTCTTGAGGATAAGTAGCAGTCAGCTCCCGGAAGATAGAGACAGCGGACTCCTGCAGCGCCAGACGCTCTTCGAGGGTGCCTGTGGGATCCAGCTTTCGCAGCGTATTGGCAAGAATCTCCTGAGAAACACCCCAATCCCAGCGCAGCGATTTAGAGGGAAACAGAGCGTACATCCGCTCAATTTCTTTTAGCTCAAGGCGGGAATAATAGACGAATTTCTCTAAATTGCCTGCATCCTTAAATTTCTTTGCCAGTCTGTAGTATACGACCTCCAAAGACCGCTGGACGAACCGGTCAGGATATTTTTGACAGCAGTCCCGATAATGCTCAGCGGCGGTGAGGAAATAGCTTTCAGCGGCATCAATACCTTGCTCCGCAAGAATGATATCTGCCTCCTGCTCATAGCTGTAGGCGCGGGAAAAGTCGGAGTCGGCGCTGGGATGATACAGGTACCGCAGATCCCGCATCTGCTTGGCTTCCGCAAAATACTTTTTAGCCAATGCAAACTGGCTGTCCTCGGTATAAATATCGCACAGCCTGCTGTACAGCTTCACCACCACATCAATAAATCGCACATGAGATTCCGGGCGCATTGCGATCTCTTCGATGGAAGAAAGACAGTCCTCAAAATACTGAAGCGCTTTATCCGGATTGTAGCCGGGGAAGTCCTTCCGGAAGTAGAGGATGCCCAGCGCGTAGAAGGAATAGTGCAAGTTGTGGATACGACCGTCAGAGAAGGGGTCGTACTGCTGGCAGGTTTTGGAGAGCTTCAGCCCTTTTTGGAAAGCCGCTTCCGATGCGGTCAGGAAGAAGCCCTTCTGCTTGGGGTCACAGTCAGGCAGCTGCAACACTGTAAGGAGCTTCTGACCGCAGGCTTCACGCAATGCGGTATCGCCCTTACTTTCCAGCATATCACACAGCCGGGCAATTTGATCGTAGGAGACCGACAGAGTATTGAGCAGATACAGATGGGTAGGCGTATTTCTGTTGGGGAATTTTTGCAGAAGCTGTTCGGATTCTTGGATAGCCTGGATATGAAGATCTGTATTCTCTTCCCAAGTAACCATTTTAAGCTTACGATAAATACGGCCTGTTTCATCTATGTAGTGGATATGCCGAAGGAGACTGACGGCCTCATCTTTTGCGGCGGTAAGGTAGGGCTGCAGCAGAGAAAGCGCTTCCTCGGGTCGAGAGTCGCTGCGCAGCATACGGATCCGACCGTAGGATATCATGAAGTCGTACTCCTCCTGTCCGTCCAGCAGATCCAGCACAGCCTGCAGCTTTTGCTCCTGCTTATCCCGGGTGGCGGCAGCGATCAGACGGACTGCGGTGCAATCCTTCAGCAGCGGTTCGATCTGGCTGCTGCTATATAGGCAGCGCAGGAAAACGGTAATTTCCCGGGGCGTTTTTTCGAGAATGCCTCTGGAGATCTTGAAGACCACATCCGATTTGTGGGCATAGTGGGCAATGACCTGCACCAAAAGGTTCCAGTCTGCGCCCGTAATGCGGTCTTTTCCGAGAATATGATCCACAGCGCAGCTAAACAAATATAAATTGCTTTCCAGATCCTCGCTGTTTTCCATCATCTCTTCCAAACGCTGCAAAACACGCTCGTTTCCGTTTTGACTGTCAATTCGGTATTTTTCCGGGCAATACCGTTCGTCCATCAAAAACTCACGGATGGATTCCGACTGGTAAAGCATCACATATCGGTTGTTGCGCCAAAGGAGGGTACCGGAGCGGGAGATAATAGAATTGATCTCCGATTCCCGACAACCTAAGATATCGCTGGCATCTTCAATGGTAATGGGGCGCCAGGCAACGCACAGCAGTTCCAGCAGGGGAACGATCTTGGTTTGGTAGAAACGAAGGCTTTCGTCACCAAAATAGCGTACCAACTGATCCCGATAATAGTGGGAAAGACCCATAGGCAGACTGTCGATAAAATCGGCAGTGACACGGATGGCACCGCAAGAAATATCATTGAAGAAGCACTCTAAGTACTTAAGACTGCATTCGCTCTTTTCAATCAGGGAGCGTTTCATAGTCTCATCGATCTCAATGCCTGCTTTTTGGCATTTTACATCAATAAACCGGGCACAGTCTGCGTGGCTCTCCTTCTCGTTTTTCTCAATGTGGTAGGAGCAGTGTTCGGAGTCGTTGAACATTTCTGACATAATATAGGCTTCCGGGCGGGATGAAAAATAGATCTTTACCCGGGGATTCAGTCGCATACGCAGTCTGCCCAGCGTTTCCAAAAGGACCTCGCAGTCCTCCCGGGGATACTCATCCAAGCCGTCGATGATGATAAACACAGTCTTTTGTAAAGCCATATCCTCAAAGGGTTTTACGAGGACATCCTCTGTTAAAGCGGCAATGGACTCGCTATTGAGCGGGTAACGTGCAAAATATGTACTGCAGGCGGAAACTGTGATAAAAAGCTGGTGCGCCACCGAAAGCAGCATATTACGCACATTGGCGGTATCGCGGTAAAGCTGCTGACTGGAAAAAGCAACAGTATCGTAAAGCTCTTTCTCGGCGCTGATATCCTGATACAGCCGGGCGGAAAAAAAGCTTTTGCCGCAGCCCATCTTTCCGTAAAGGGTGAAGATGCTGCTGCCTTCTTCCTGCAGCCACAGCCGGATCATATCGAGGACATTTTGCTTGATGCCGTCCACATATTGGCTCTGACCGGTTTTGAGTATCTGCTTTGCGTGATTTTCTGCCTCGTTGACTTGCTGGAAAAGACCGTCATTGACGGACGCAACGGTTCCGCCGAGGTTGGACTTGTCATCGCCCTGATCCCGGAGGATCTCAGAATTACGGTTAAACTTTCTGCCACCAAACATAATGATCCCTTCCTTCAGCGAGTATTACCGACGCTGCGGTAGTGTGTGATTTTCTCGTATACTTCGTCGCGCTTTTGCACGATGCTGTCGTAGATCATCCGCAGATCTTCTTTTTGGGTGCATTGACAGAATTCGTCGTGCAGCTCCTGCAGGAGATTTAGATCGGAATAGATCTCGATAAGTAAATTGCCCTGAATTCTCTTATCCGATAGCATATCCGGCAGCATGCCGGCGGCAATGATGGATTGCCACACAAAGGTGGAAAACGAGAAAATTTCATACTGATGCTCCGGCTTGCGGTAGTCCTCGATCAGCTGCACAATAGAATCCAGCTCCCGGTTCAGACTGGACAGCAGCTTGTTGCGGCCATCCTTTTCCTGCCGGCGGGCATTGCTTTTTTCAATAAATAAGGGAATGAAAATACCAACAAAGGAGCCGACAACGGCATAAATGATCTCGACCCATTGAAATTCGCCAAAGGGGATATTTTGCAAAAATTTCGGCATTTTATTATCCTTCTTTCTATGTCTTTAACATTTTAAGTATAGCATATTCCTGAAAACCCGTCAAGCAAAGGTAAATGCTGCGAAACAAAAGGCAGGGGTTATATCGCTGTTTTTTTCTCGCCCTCAGTCTAATTGCCTAATATCGGCAATTAGGCAGCTCTGTCGAGCCCACACCCCTTTTGTCCGCTAACGGGGAAATCTGCCTTTGTCAGAGGGAGCCTTCTTTACGCATATATCGGCTTTCATTTCAGACTTTTTTGACTCGTGCGTACAAAGACAATCGGGCAGTAGCCCAACCCTACCAATAAAAGAAGGAGAGAACAAAACGGTTCCGTTCCGTAATGTTCTCTCCCTTTTCTTATATATGATGTGATGGGCAAACGGTTTATAAATACCGTTTATCATATAGGAGGTTGGCCTCCTGCCGACGAAAGCAGGAGGCCATAGGTAATAATGACGAGCTTATAAACGGCCGACAAGACCGATCATAAACCCTTGCCGCAGGAACAAAACTACCAAGTTAAAAACCTTACGGCAATCAAAAGACATAGCCAAGGCTTCCCCTTGGGGGGGAAGCTGTCTGCGGAGCAGATTGATGAGGGGAAGACACCTCATCCGACCCGGCTTTGCCAGGTCACCTTCTCCTTGAGGAGAAGGCTAAGGCTGTGCCCTTTGATTGCCGCCTATCCCCCGAAGGGGATAGGTCGGACTTTGTTATGCGTTTACACGGATAGAATTTGTGAAATTAGTTGGCAGCGTAGTATGCTGCAACGGCCTCTGTCCAAGGAACGCCATGCTGCGTACCAATGGCGTCAACAGCAATAACGACGCCGTTAACCACCAATTCCGCTGTGGTGGGAACGGAACTCAAAGAGGGAACAAAGGGTGTGTTCTGCCAGGAGGAAGAATCACCGCCTGCAACAACTGCAGCCATAGTGAGACCGTTGATATTGCCATCGGCAGGAATCTGGTATCCCTCAGGGGTAACGGTGGTAATCAATCTTCCGTTCTGATCGTAAATGTTCAGAGCAAGAGTTTGGACGCCGGATATACTATCAATTTCGGAGCAGATTTGATATCGCCCATTGATGTGAACAATACCGGAAGCGAAAAGAGGTCTGGTAGTGGCATTACCGTATGCTGCAACGACCTCATCCCAACTGACGCTATGCTCCTTACCAATGATGGTAATGTCGACAACGGTACCGTTAACCACCAATTCCGCTGTGGTGGGAATAGAACTCAAAGAAGGAACAAAGGGCGTGTTCTGCCAAGAGGAAGAATCACCGCCCAAAACGACTGCCGCCATGGTAAGACCAGTGATCTTACCGTCGGCAGGAATCTGATATCCCTCAGGAGTAACGGTGGTAATCAATTTGCCGTTCTGATCGCGAACATTCATGGCAAGCGTCTTGACACCGGATACATTTGCAAGCTCAGCATTGATTTGATAACGCTCATTGATGTAAGTGATTCCGGCTGCGAAAATAGTACCGAATGCATCATACTGATCGTCAAAGCTATCCTGTTCATAGGTATACTGGGTAGCATAAACGGTGATGCCGATACCCTCCAGAGTCAGTCCCTGATACTCGTTGCCGGCTTCTTCCTTCATGTGACCCTTGATTACAATGGAATCGGAAACCGCATTGGTGGCGTCAAGATGACCGCTGAAATTGGTGATTGCATTGCCGTTAGCGGTGAATTCAATGGCTTCCAGTAGCTTGGCATTTCCGGTGACACCGTTGATCACAATATCATATTTGAGAGCAAGGTTGCCGTTGTTGCGCACACGGATCATGGGCAGCTCATAAGTACAACCGGGCTCCCAAAGAATGTCGGTGGTACGGTTGTCTGCCGTCTTAAAGTTGAGGGTTTTGCCCTCGGCATCTGCCCAAGTATTACCACCGTCGGTAGAATACTCAAGAACGATGTCTAAAGTACCAGACTGGATGGTGTTTACGCCGCTGGTTACGCTATCTGTAAACCAAGCGTAGGTGGTGCCAATCAGCATGGAGAAGCAGAGCACTAAGGAGAGTGCGCTCATCACCAATGCCTTCTTGGTGTTCTTTTTATTCGTCATTATTATTACCTCCTTATTTTAGATTCTCTTGACGAATATGTATAAGCGCATAAAGCGTTCATACCGAAACATAATCCGTATTATGTCATTGCCGCCGTTTTTGGTGGCTTTTTTCATAGTATCAGATACATATTTTCCATTCTTCTGCGGTGTTCATCACAGGTGGTGATAATATAAATTCGTGTGGTGTTAATGCTTGCGTGACCGAGGATGTCGGCAAGCTTGGCAATGTCCTTTTCTAAACGGTAAAAGGTACGGGCGAACAGATGGCGCAGATTGTGCGGAAACACTTTGTTGGGATTCACCCCTGCCTCAGCGCAAAGGCTTTTCATCTCCCGCCAAATGTTTGTGCGGCTCATTGGCTTACCGCTGCGGGTTATAAATATTGCTCCTGCTGTTATTTTTTGCTCTGCTATATAGCGGAGCAATTTTTGTTTCAATTCCTTTACGATAAATACCGTTCTTGTTTTGCCTTTCAGCGTTACCACCGCCTCGCCGCATTTGACCGTTTCCACCGTAATGAACTTCAGCTCACTGACACGGATGCCTGTGCCGCAGATGGTCTGTATCAAAAGATCTAATCGCCCGTTGCCCTTTTGTCTGGCGGTATTGACGAGGCGGGCGTACTCCGCTTTGGTCAGCTCCTTTTCTTCCGGGCAGTAGATCTGCCGCTGCAGTTTGATGGCTTTTACCTTTAAGTCGAACCATCCGAGAAAGGCGAAAAGGCTGTTGAGTGATGCTAACATGGAATTGATGCTACGCACGGCATACTTTCCCTCTATGAGCTTTTGCTTATAAGCGATCACGGTTTCTTTTGTGACTGCACGGTCATCGAGCTGCTCCACAAACGCCGTTACATCACGGATATATTTTTCTACGGTATTTTTACTTTTTTCCTCTGATTTCAGCCAAGCGCAAAAGTCTCTGATATTGCTGCTTGTTATGATCCTTTCCATTATACTTACCTCCGGATAATTCTTTTTTAATTTTACCCGAAAAGTAGGATTTCCCCAAAACCGTGAGATATGCGAACGGCTCCGGCCGTAAGGGAGTCGGCATGTTAGCTTGAAAAGAGAAGAATTGGAGGTTATGTTATAGGCTTTCAAAATTCTTCGTTATGCCGCACCGTTTATTTCGTTAAGAACAACGGGCATATCCGGGATGGCTTTTTTGTTTTGGTGCATACTATAAGCCGAGGGAAGCCGAACCCCGACAGGTTTTGCGCTGCAGCTTTCCGCCAATGCTACGGAAAATCCCTCGAAAATATCGGACGGATATTCCCTTCGTGATTTTACTTGTCTTGACGAAAGGCTGTCATCTCAAAACTGCGCAGCACCCCACAGCAAGGAGTTTTGCTTTGGATTTTTGCCAGATGACGCAAGGCAAGGAAGATAAACCAAAAGATATGCTGTGGGGCTGTCGGTGTTCGATTCCCCTCGGCTTAAGAGGTGATGAAAATGGATGCAATTTGGCAAAAGGATGTATCTATGCCTACGTTTCCCAAGCTTCGGAGCGATCTGCACACGGATGTACTGATCGTAGGTGGCGGTCTTGCGGGACTTCTGTGTGCCCATAGCCTGAAAAAAGCCGGGATAGACTGTACACTGATCGAGGAGAATCGGATCATGCAAGGGGTCAGCGGCAGAACGACCGCCAAGCTCACAAGCCAGCACGGTCTAATCTACGGCAAGCTGCTGGAAACCTTTGGCGCAGAAAAGGCAAAGGGGTACTGGTGGGCAAACGAGGAAGCGCTGTCTGCCATCTGGGAACTTTTAGAGGAGGCACCCTGCGATTTTTCGCCTCAGAGCAATTATATTTACGAGACGGACGGCACAGAAAAGTTGGAAAAGGAAATGGCAGCCTATGAACAGCTGCGCATTCCTTATTTCTGGGAGAAAAATCTGCCGCTTCCTTTTCAGGTATCCGGAGCGCTGCGATTTAGCGGTCAGGGACAATTCCATCCCCTGAAGCTGGCGGCCCGGATTGCAAAAGGTCTAAAGATATATGAAAATACAAAGGCTCTTGCCTTTGGGGATAAGCTGGTGGAAACGCCGAACGGAAGGGTCAAAGCAGAGAAGACCATCATTGCTACCCATTTTCCTCTGATCAATAAGCACGGTGCTTACTTTTTGAAGCTGTATCAGCAGCGCTCCTATGTGATCGCGCTGGAAAATGCAGAGCCCTTAGACGGAATGTATTTGGACTGTGCGGAAAACGGACTGTCGCTGCGCAGCGCAGGGGAGTGGTTGCTTTTGGGCGGTGGTGGGCACCGTACCGGGAAAGCGGGGCTTAGCTGGGCACTGCCGGAAACGGCGGCGAGGAAATACTACCCGGATGCCAAGATAGTTACCCGCTGGGCGACCCAGGACTGTATGACGCTTGATACGATGCCCTACATCGGGCAGTACAGCAAGGAAACACCGGATCTATATGTGGCGACCGGTTTTCAAAAATGGGGAATGACCACCTCTATGGTGGCGGCAAAGCTGCTGACAGATCTAATTCGCGGACGGGAAAACCCCTATGAAAGTCTGTTTTCGCCTTCCCGGAGTATGCTGCATAAACAGCTTCTTCTCAACGGTGTGGAGTCTGCTGTCAATTTGCTGCGCCTGACAAGACCCCGCTGTCCGCATCTCGGCTGCGCCCTAAACTGGAATGCGGAAGAACACTCTTGGGACTGCCCCTGCCACGGCTCCCGCTTTGATGCAGAGGGAAAAGTCCTGAATAACCCGGCAACGGACGATCTGCAGCATCCACCCAAAAGCAAATAAAGCAACCACGGTTGAGCGGCGTACCGCCCAACCGTGGTTGCTTTATCGATTATTCTATGTTTTCAATGGCAACGCAAAGACCTTTTACAATATCTGCCAGCTCCATAGCGGGTGCCTTTTGCTGGCTGGCAGAGTAGGGGACGTGAATGAAGCCGACTTTGGTGGTGCTGCCTTCAAGTGCGGCAAGCAGGGTATAGAGTACATCATTGCAAACATAAGCGCCGGCGGAGTAGGATACTTGGGCAGAAATACCTGCCCCATTGAGTGCCTCAGCTATTTTGCGCACGGGCAGGGTGGAAAAATAAGCGGTTTTGCCATCTGCAAGAATCGGTTCGTCCTGTGGCTGATTGCCGTCGTTGTCCGGGATGGAAGCGTGGCGCAAATTAATACCCACAAGCTCAGGCGTGATGGCGCTCCGACCACCGGCTTGACCGATGCAAAGGATCGCATCAGGATGGATTTCTGAGGCAGTATGCATTACCGCTTCCGCAGCCTTACCGAAAACCACCGGAATACGAAGCTTTGTGAGCTGATATCCACCGATTTTTGAGGGGAGCTGACAGACCGCGTCCCAAGAGGGATTTGTTGTCTCACCGCCAAAAGGATCAAAGCCGGTTATCAGTAGTTTCTTCATTGGTCATACCTCCGAAATGATAAGCTATTCATATATTAACATACAGCTGTGATAATTGCAATTATTAGCCGTAAGCGCAAGAACGGCTTTTTCAGATTTCTCTTTTGCCTGATGGAAGAAAATGATAATTGATTTTTTAAGAATTTATGATATATTATTAAAAAAATGTTAAGTACTAAAAAGAGATAAACAGGAAGAGAGAAAGAGGATTCGTTATGAAAGAATTTTTCGGTATCGGCGGCTATACGCGGCCGGCAGAGGGTTTCCTCTCTTGGCAGCACTTGTTGTTTGCGGGGATTCTGCTGGGCGCAATGGTAATTTTGGCGGTTTGGTTAGGAAAACACAATCGGCTTGCATCTCCGGAAAAGAAAAACCGTGTTCTGATCGGCACGGCGATCCTCATTGACGGTCTTGAACTTTTTAAAATTGTAATGCTGTGCTACCGGGATGGCAGTGCGGAACCGATTCTGCGGACGCTGCCTCTGTTTTTATGCAGCATTCAGTTGATAGCCATCCCTCTTGCCGCCTTCAGTACGGGCAGGGTTCGGGAAGCGTCCTTGGATTTTGTATGCATTTTTGGCATTTTGGGTGCGGTTTTAGGCACCGTTGGCGCGGCACAGAACTATAATGCCTACCCGGTGCTGTCGCTGGATAATGTGGCATCCGGACTGACCCATTGCATTTCCGGTTTTGCATCGCTGTATATTCTGATTGCAGGTCTTGCCAGTATGAAGAAGGGGAACATCGGCATCACATTTGGAATTCTGCTGGGTTTCTGTGTGGCAGCCTATATTGCCAATGTGACCATTCCCTATAACTATATGTTCCTGATGTCCGGTGACGGTACGCCTTATGATATTTTGTATAACTTAGTAGGCGGACATAAAGTGTTTTATCCCGTTTCCGTAATTGCGCTATTTCTGGTCTACATCGGTGTCTACTATTGGGTATTTTATATGCTTAGCCGTAAGAAAGCCAAGACAGCAATATGATTTTTCTTTATTTTGACAAAAAATCCCGTAATAAACCGGAATTTTTTCTTTAGGGATACTATGCCTTTTTTCGCAGCAACAAAAAGAATTTGATAAAAATGCAAATCCCGTTTCTGTTGGTGCGAAGATTTGTCTTTTCCGCAGAGTTGGTTTGGCGACTATCGGAGTTTGCTTTTTTGTGCGGCTACTTCGGTAGCCGCACTTTTTTGTTAGAAAAAAAGACCATCGGAATAGATATAGGAGAAAAATGAAAAAATATATAAGTCTGATCGGCCGAAGATTTGATAGGTTGGAAGTGGTAGTGCAAACAGAATCCACCCTACGGGGGCAGCGCCAATGGCTCTGTAAATGTGATTGCGGTGGCACCTGTGTTGTAACAACAGCCAACCTCAACAGAGGCCATACCACCAGCTGCGGCTGTAAGAAATCACCGGACTTGACGGGAAAGGTATTTGGGAAATTGGAGGTACTTGGTCGGGCAGACCAAAGAAATCCCCGAGGAGAACGGACGACCCCAATGTGGGAGTGCAGATGTGAATGTGGAGAAATTACCTATAAAGCAACCGATACACTCAAAAATCCCGACATAAGTATGTGTTCGAAATGCGCCAGTAAATACGCCGTGGAGCGTGCAAGAGTGTGGGCGGGATTTGTGGATGGAACGCAGATCACAAAAATTAAGAACATGAAGCTTACGGCAGCCAATACAAGTGGTGTGCGAGGTGTTTCTTTCGAAAAACGCAGCGGCAAATGGCGGGCACGCCTGAAATTCAAGGGAGAAACGATAAACCTCGGTATATTTGACCTGTTTGAGGAAGCGGTTTCTGCAAGAAAACAAGCCGAAATGATTTATTTGGGTGAATTTCTGAAAGAAAAAGGCTTGGAGCTTAAAACACAAGCAGAGGAATAAAGGCTGTCTCACCGACAAGGTGAGACAGCCTTTTCTAAAGAATTATTTTGTAGATCAGTCAACGCAGACAAGTCCGTCTTCCCTGACTGTGATGGTCATACCGTCCTTGACATAGTCTAAAAATTCATCGCCCAAGCTGTCCACAACAGGCATCGATACACCGTCCAGCCATACGGAAGCTAAGATCGAGCCTGCGGCTGCCAAAGAGTCGATGGGTTTGCTGAACAGCATACAAGCAGGCTGACGCTCCATAGCACAGGCGCAGTACAGCACCAAGCCGCCGGTGGTAGAGCCGATAGTCTGGGGCAGACAGAGCGCTTTTCCCAGCATCTCCTTGTTATAGAGATCGGGATTATTCTGATCGCCGCAGGTGGCCTTCTTATCACCGAACTGCAGCGCCTTCTGGAAGGATGCCAGCGTATTAAGACCGCCGTGGGAGACCAGTGCGGGAGCGGTAACGGTACCGGGGGCGACAACGCGACCTTTGAATTCTTTCATAGTTAGTTACCTCCCTTTGTGATTTTTACGAGGATCTCGTCCTCAGTATAGAAGCGCGCGGTGGTGTAGGTCCGCAGCTTGTTGGAGCAGGTGATGACGGGCATCTTGCCGGCCAAGGGGTTATTCATATACATCAGCGGGCAGATATAGGAGAGGATCACACCGGTCTTTTCTAGCCGCTTTGCATACTCGGTCTTTTCAAACTCTTTTTTAACGGCAGGGGCGGTGGTAAACACGGTGGGGATCAGTACCTTCTTATTGCCGGAGGCCTTCAGACCTTCCTCTACACGGACCGTCCAGTCAATGAGCTGCTGCATAGACATATGGGGACAGCCAATGAAGCACAGCTTTGGTGCTACGTCGGCATTCTTCCACATAACAGGATAATTGTTTTTGACTCTTTCCAGCTCGGCATCGTCGATCACATAGACCTTTGCACCCTCGGCGATGAGGGCAGCGCCCTGCTCCTTTACCTCGGGGGTCAGGTTTTCAATGTGATAAAGACCAACCGCGCCGTTGGAGGCGGTGGCTGCGCCGAAGTCCTTAAGATATGCACAGTTTTCATCGTTGAGCTCCGTGCCAAGCCACTGGTTCATTCCGGTGATATAAGGTACATCCTCCATCACCTTCATACCGATGGCGGAGCCCAGAAGCTGTGCTTCCGGCTTCTTTTTGCATTCGACCTTTACGATCCAGGTGGCCTTACGACCCTCGTCGGTCAGCAGTCCAAAGTGGGGGACGCAGCCGGCAATAGAACCCATAATGTCCATAATGCCGGAGTTCCGGTTACAGCGGGCGCCCAAAACAGAGTTGGCATAGACGACAGCGGAGGACTCTGCCCAGCTCAGCACATCGCCCTTTTGGGGCTTGTTGCCCATCTGGTCCAAGTAGCAGGCGCAGGTAAATGCGTCCTCATTCATAAGACCCAGCTGCTGCAGCTGCTTTTCATAGTCCGCCTGCTTGGAGTACATAAAGTTATTAAAGATGAAATTCATCAGGAAGTTAGCAGGCACATTTTTGTCCAAAGGACGGGGGTCAACGGAAAACTTCTGTCCGGAGACCGTACCGGCATCGATGAGCTGCTGCATCAAATCAAAAACCGGCTTCATCATCTTAAGGCCGAAAGAAGTAACAAGATGGTTATATTCGGATGTAACGGGCACCATCTTATCAGCACCGAAGGTCTCGCCGTACATTACCAAGGTCTTCATAACCTTGGCCATGGTCTCGCCCTTGGAGCCATTCAAAACGGCTTGTTGTTCATCAGTTAAGTACATATTTTCCCTCCTTAGATTTTCATACAGACATCCCAGGACTGCCAAATGACCGTGCGCAGATTGCCGACCTTAAATGCATCACCGATGATGTGGACATGTTTGCTCTTTTCAGCAAGGGGCGCGCTGCGGTAGCCGGTGGAGAGGATCACATTGTCAGCATCAATCTTAAAGGACTTGCCGTCTTTATCGGTAACGGTGACGCCGTCGTCGGTGATCTCAGACAGCCGGGTCTCCAAGTGGACGGCAACCTTATTGGCCTCAAAGAAATCACGCAGGAAGCTGGTGTTTGCGAGACAGATGCCGGGTGTGACTACCAGATCGTCCATCATTTCCACGATGGTGGGATTTTTGCCCTGCAGGTACAGCTCGTATGCGATCTCGCAGCCGGTGAGACCGCCACCGATGATGGTGACATTCTGTCCGACCTCGTGTTTGCCCAGCAAGAAGTCGATGGCCTGAATACCCTTCTCAATGCCGGGGACAGGGATGCGGTTAGGAGTAGAGCCGGTGGCAATAATGACCTCGTCAGCACCCAGAGAGGCAATATCCTTAACCTCGGTGTTCAGCTTCACTTCAATGGGATATTTGGTTAATTCTCGCTTATACCAAGCGATGAGTGCCCGGTCCTTTTCCTTGAAGGAGGGTGCAGCCGCTGCGATGAACACACCGCCCAGCTCGCCGGACTTTTCGTAAAGCGTGACCTTGTGGCCGCGCTTTGCCAGCACCAGCGCAGCTTCCATACCGCCAATACCGCCGCCTACAACAGCGACCTTCTTTACTTTCTTGGCAGGCGCAATGTAGTGTTTCTTGGACTGCATAGTCTCTGCGTTCAGGGCGCAGCGGGCAAGGCCCATGGTGTCCTTCAGATCCTGGGTGTTGTAGTGACCCTTGGAGGAGGAGAAGTTGAAGCAGCCGGAATGGCAGCAGATGCAGGGACGGATGTCTTCCAGCCGATCCTCCAACAGCTTGGTGATCCATTCGGGGTCAGCCAGGAACTGGCGGGCAACGCCCATACCGTCGATCTTGCCCTCTGCGATAGCCTTGGCAGCCACATCCGGCTCCATACGACCGGCGCAGACCACGGGAATGTCCACGAATTTCTTAATGTGGGCAACATCGTCTAAGTTGCAGTTTTGGGGCATATACATAGGCGGATGTGCCCAGTACCAGGAGTCGTATGTGCCGTTGTCGGCATTGAGCATATCATAGCCCGCATCCTGCAGATACTTGGCGGCCCGCTCGGACTCTGCCATATCTCGGCCCATTTCCTTGGCATCCTCGCCGGGAACAATACCCTTCTGGAAGCCCTTGAGCTTGGATTCTACAGAGTAGCGCAGAGAGACGGGGAAATCCTCGCCGCAGCTTTCCTTGATGGCCTTAACAACCTCAGCGGCAAAACGGTAGCGGTTTTCGAAGCTGCCGCCGTATTCGTCGGTACGCTTGTTGAAAAATTCAATAGCGAATTGATCGAGCAAATAACCCTCGTGAACTGCGTGGACTTCCACACCGTCAACACCGGCATCTTTGCAAAGCTTTGCAGTCTTTGCGAAGGCTTCGATGATCTCGTGGATCTGCTCTTTGGTCATCTCGGGACATTCAATGTCCGGAGCCCAACGGGCGGGTTGGGCAGAGGGAGATGCCAGCTCGTGGCTGGTGTCCAGCACAGGCTTTATGAGAGCGCGGGTGAACTTGTTCTTATGCAGAGGGCCAACCAGCTCGGTGATCGCCCAAGAGCGACCCATACCGGCAGTGAGCTGCACGAAAAGCTTTGCGCCGGTCTTATGGATCTCATCCATAAAGACTTTCAGCTCTTCGAACATCTTGGGGTTTTGCCACAGCCACTTACCCCAGAAGGTGTCCCGCAGGGGAGCAATGCCGGGAATAATCAGACCAACATTATTGTTGGCACGCTCTAAAAAGAGCTTTGCAGCCTCCTTGTCAAAGCCGCAGCCGGTCAGTTCAAACCAGCCAAAGAGGGAAGTGCCGCCCATCGGGCACATAACAATGCGGTTTTTGATCTCCACATTGCCGATCTTCCAAGGGGTAAATAGGGCTTCGTATTTCGCGTCCATAAAAACACTCCTTTATTTGTCTGATGTGCTTTCGCACGGTACCAACTATAGTATAAACGGAAATAAAGCCTGCGTCAATGAAATTATGGAAAACGCGCTCAGTTTTGGTAGTATTTCTGTTGATTTTTGTATAGGAATGTGGTAGGCTAAGTATGCCAAGCTAATCAAATAATGAAAAAGCATCGTTAATGTGGGGTTAGTGTACCCTTTTTGTGTCTGTGTTGTGGAATTGTAAAAAATGCAAATTCCGTCAACATGGACACTGCGGTGCTTATATTGATTAGTTTGGCGACTATCGGAGTTTGCATTTTTTGTGCGGCTGCTTCGGTAGCCGCACTTTTTATTTTGGGAGGAAGAGAAAGAAATGAAAAGCAAGAAAGGAATTCTATTGATATGCGGGATCGCAATTGCGCTTTGTGTGATTGGCGCTGCTATCTTTGCCATTATCAAAAATCCAAACGACGATACACCGGGCGTTTCCAATCCAATTTCTGAAGAAGAGGCGCAACAAATGGTAACGGCGCTGGACGGAATGCTATCTCCGCTGACAGAGGAAACATCAGAGGAGCCGATCTTTATGGAAGCAATAGACGAACGAAGCGGTTACAGTGCAGTTTCGTTTGAAGCCACTGACAGCGGGGCAGTTGCTACCGTAAAGGTATATGCACCGGATTTATATAATGCAGTGAAAAAATTGGATTCCGATGGCGTTAAGCGAACGGAGGAAGAGCTTGTAGCAGCGCTTGAGGATGCCATTAAAAATGCTGAGATCATTGAAAAGGAAATAAAGCTGGAATTTACAAAAACAGAGGATGGTTATATTCCTGTTTTGACATCAGAATTTTTAGATGCCCTTTATGGCGGCGTTTTCCGTCTGTATGACGAGCTTCTTGAAGCGAAATAAAAGGGGGAAGTGATATTATGAAGAAGACAATTATTTACTTAATCGTGTTAGCGCTTCTGTTATCCTTTGTTCCACCGACTGTTTATGCAGCAAAAGACAGCGTGGAAAAGAAAAATATTACCGTGGATGCCCGAGGAAAGAAATACACACAAACGGTCTACGAAGCATCTAATGGCAAGATTTTTGTGCCAATCACAATGCTGACACAATTTGGAGGAATGTCTTGCTCAAAAGGTAGTTCTAAGTACACCTTCTATTATAAAAGTGAGACCAGCGGGGGAAAACCGGTAACGGGTGCCCGGCGCATCTTTATTGATAAATCCGGCAAATCCGGACAGGTGGTCTGTTATACCTCCCAAAGCAACTATACAACCGTAGAGAGCATTACCTTCAGTAAGGCACAAACGATAAACAGTAAGCTCTACTTGCCGTTGGAGGAGTTTTTGCCGCTGTTTAACGCAAAGGTGGAAATAACAAAAGACGGTATTTTGCATATCTATAATAATCCGGTTTCCGTTTATTCTGCAGTTTTAGGGAAGAATTTAGAGCTGTTTGCTTTTGACAGCGATGATTATTTTTTGGACGAGGTAATCACTGCGTCAGGTCTCCTTGTGAGCACGATTTTGGGCAGATTTGACAGACTGGATGTTATCAATCATACCGGCGAAATTAAGGATTACAGCAATTTATTCAAAAAACTCCTGACAGACAACGAAACCTATCTTTCTGCCTTTGACAGCAAAAAAACACCGCTCGATAAGACAATGAGTGCGTTGGACGGTGCTACCGGTGACTTAAACGATGCCATTGGCGGCACGAAGGATATGCTGAGCTTGGCAAAATATATGTCTACCTCCTCTCTGCACGAGACCTATAAGGACTTTTCGGGTGCAGTTGATAAATTCGGCAACAAGGCAGATGCGGTGGAAGCGGCGATCAAGGTTTTTGACTATGCCAATGCCTACTATAATCAAGTGGACGATCACCGCAATATGCTGCTTGCCGTATATCCAAGCGGCTCGAAGCCTGCAGCGGTTGCAGCCAATGAGGTATATAACATCTATGGCGCAAACCTTGCAGGCAAGGTTACAGCTGCCGCCACCAATGCCCTGCGCAATTATATATCTAAGGAGATCTCAAAGATCGTAGTTAGCAGCTTGGACCTGAAACCTTATACGATTGCTGTTTCAGCGGTGAAATTGGTATTACCCGGCGCAACGGGAGAATTTAGCAAGGCAGCAGAAATGTACTTCTTGGATAAGGTGGTGCAGGATGCCCGGAAGACCACAGAAAATCAGCTAAAGCAAATGAAATTCGACAAGGCATCCTTGGAGAAATTGCGGCTTTCTCTTATGATGACCTTGGTCGCCTCGAAGTACGGCTATGAGACCCACGGCAAGACAGACCTCGTCCCGGCGATCAACAGCAGTCTGGAAAAGCTGTATTTGGCGGCAGACAGTGTAGAGTGTGTGGCAAAGGGCTATTATGCCACTAAGAAGAGCGAGCTGAGCAAAAGCGTGAAATATATCACGCCCAGCGGTGGAACACAAAAACCCACGGAGCCGTCTGTACAAAAGCCGACGGAGCCTCCGGCACAGAAACCTACCGAACCTCCGGTGCAAAAGCCTACAGAGCCACCCGTACAGAAACCCACAGAGCCACCCGTACAGAAACCCACAGAGCCACCAAGTGCAAGCTCCTCCGGTTTGGCATTTACACTAAACGCGGACGGCAAGGGGTATACGGTTACAGGAATCGGAAGCTGTACCGATTCGGATCTTGTCATACCGAGTACTTACAAGGGACTTCCTGTAACGACCGTTGGCGTTGGTGCGTTCCATTCTTGCTACAGATTGACCAGCGTGGCGATTCCTGACGGTGTAGCGACAATTGGCGATTATGCGTTCTATTATTGCTTCAGCCTGACCAGCGTGACCATCCCTGACAGCGTGACTATTATTAATGAGGGGGCGTTCATGGGGTGCTTAAGCCTAACCAGTGTGATTATCCCGGACAGCGTAACGACCATTGGCGATGTTGCGTTCGCTGATTGCGAAAGCTTGACCAGCGTGGCGATTCCTGAAAGCGTAACAAATATTGGCAGTTTTTCATTTGCGGCCTGCTCCAATCTAACAAATATAAGGTATGAAGGTACAGTCGAGCAATGGAACAAGATTGAGTCTCCTGCTAACTGGAATGAGGAAGTCCCAGCAACAAAGGTGGTCTGCATTGACGGTACGGTAACCTTGGGGGGATAACTACACAGTTTGGTGCTTGCGGGGACAACTTGAGATGGCGTTTTGAAGATGGCGTATTTATCATATCTGGTGTTGGTGATATGCGTGATTTTCTATATACTAATGACCCCTGGGAAGATATAAAGAATGAAGTGCAAACCATTACTATTCAGGAGGGCGTAACCTCCATTGGAAATCATGCATTTTGTGATATGACAAGTTTACTAGACATTTCCATTGCAGGCAGCGTGAAACGGATTGGTTACGGTGCATTTTCAGATTGTAATAACCTAAGAAGTGTTGTGGTTCCTGATGGAATTAAAACCATAGAGAACAGCACTTTTGGAGGCTGTGAAAGTATGATATCCATTACCATTCCGAGGAGTGTCACGCATATTGAAGCATTTGCCTTTATCGCATGTTCCAATTTGGAAGATGTTTACTACGGCGGTAGCAAAAATGAATGGGAGGCCGTTAATATCGAATGGTACGAAGATGGTGCCTTGCCTGTCAATAATAGCTTGCGTGGAGCGACAATCCATCACAGCACACCGTCGTAGCTTTATAGGAATATTAATTCTAATATTAATTCTAAGGTAAAGGGTGCACTTCGGTGCATATAGCACATGCTGCGCTGTAATAAGTATTATTCCAAGCGAAGAGTGCATTACAAGGCGAACGCCCATGCCGATACAAATGGAATTGATAATCCAGCAAAGAGAATATTTAGTGGAGCGAGTGTTACCTATGTTGCTCTTGACATGAATCCGTTCCCTACAAAGCGAAACCGCGGCACGGTAATTCCGTGCCGCGGATGCAGTCTGTCAAAAAACTTCCAATAAGCCCCCGTTTCTGGTATAATAAAGGAAACGGGGGCGTTTTTATGGAACAATGGAGAAAAGACGCAAGAAGTGAAGCGATCATCGTGGATTTAGAGGCATTAGTACCTCAAGATCATCTTCTTCGGAAGATAGAAAAGGTAATGGATTATGAATGGATATATGAGCGATTAAATCCATACTATTGCCACGACAACGGTAGACCCGGTACAG
>SVLR01000044.1 GCA_015067785.1 Oscillospiraceae bacterium | reverse complement strand
ACACGGGAGCATTATTGTTTTATGTGGGATGTACAGCTTAGTGCTTATCGCCCAGGACACGATCTCCAAAGGCTAGTATTCCACGGATAAAGAGGTCAGAAGATATAAATGTTGTATATGAGGGGTCGCCCTCACGGATGCGGAGGGTTCTTCTGATTTCTTTGGGAATTACAATACGCCCCAAATCGTCCACGCGACGAACAATACCAGTTGCTTTCATATATATCTATCTCCTTATTTTACAAATTACGCTGTTAGTATCTGTAAACAGGAGAAGATTATACTGTTAGGATTTACTTTTTGCTTTGCGCGTGTTATAATCAACAAAAGGCGGAGGTGCTATGCAAATTACTTCTGACAAGGCATTTCAGAAATCAAACTCCGTGCAGCAAGTATTCGAAACAATTGATGCCAATCTGCAGCGATACATTGATTTTCTTTGTCATATTTGTTCCTACGAAGCAAGAGCCTATGACAAAGTGACCATCGATCGTATGGCGGATTATATTGTCACCTTTTCGCACAGTGAGGGTTTCCAGATAACACGAACGCCTATGGAAAGCTGCGGCGATTTTCTCACCGTAGAGATCAATCCAGGCAAGGAAAAGGCCGGCCTATTTATGGCACATATGGACACGGTGTTCGACAAGGGCGCATTCGGGCAGCCGCCGGTACGCCGGGAGGGCGACCGAATCACGGGTCCCGGTGTCATTGACTGTAAGGGCGGCATTGCCATCGCCTTGCTCTGCATGAAAGCCCTGTTGGATCATGGCTTTGACAAACATGTTCGGCTGATTCTCACCTCCGACGAGGAGGTCTCCAACATCCTGGGCGGTGAAAAAGAGCAGCAGTTCTTCCGTGAGCAGACGGCAGGCTTCCCCTGCGCCATCAACTGCGAGACCGCGGAAAAAGATCAAGTCGTAGTGGGCAGAAAGGCGATCCTCATGTACCGGCTGGATATCAAGGGCGTGGGCGGTCACGCAGGCAAACATGTGTTTACCGCCAAAAACGCCGCTGTAGAAGCTGCCTACAAGATTATCGCGCTCCACGAAAAGAGCGTTCCCGGCGGTACGACCTACAGCTGCAACATTGTCAGCGGTGGTACGGCAGCGAATGTAATCCCTGACAGCTGCAGCGTTACCATCGACATCCGCGCCCTTACGGTGAAGGATATGGAAACTGCCACGCAGGAACTGGAAGCCGTCGCCCGGACCGCGTTTGTACCGGGTACGACCTGTACAGTCAACCTTCTGAGCACGCGCCCGCCTATGGAGAAAACACCCCAGACCTTGGAGCTGCTGAACGGTCTGCTGAACGTATGCCACAAATACGGCTTGGGCGGTCTGACGCCCATTGAATCCGGCGGCGGCTCCGATTCCTGCTATACCCAGGCGGCGGGAATCCCCTCTATTTGCGGTATGGGCGGCAGCGGCGGTCTGCTGCACACTACCAATGAATTTTTAAATCCAGACTCCATTCCTTTGCGGGCAAAAATCCTAGCAGGCTTCCTGCTGGATGCCGATTGAACCGAACGGTTTTGAAAAAGCGAGGTGAATTTCACCTCGCTTTTACTATGTATACGCTATGTTTGTGCAAATTAAGGCCAATTAAAACTGTGAAAACCTTAGTTTTAATGCGTCTTTTTCGACCTTTGTCCTATTATACCACATTCCTCCACTCTTCTGACAATGCCAGTTGCTTTCATATATCTTTCTCCTTTTCGTAGGGTAAAAATCCACCCTTTACACAAGGGGGCCTTTGGCGGTGCAATCCTCCGCCGCCCTACATAATATTTCAAATTACGATGCCGTTATCTGTAAATTGGAGAAGATTATACGGGCATTTCTAAATCGCGTTGTTGCTTTTTTCGATGATACAGTTTTCTAATAAAAAACAGCGGAGTGGGAAATTCCACTCCGCTGCATTTATTCGTGATTCCCTTATCTCTGCGCCGTATGTAAGGGATTCTTTTTAATCATTGTACCTGCGTTAGATTAAATTCCTGCGAAGAATTCCACGATCATATCCCAAAGAGGCGTCAGTTCAACCAGCACAGGAACCAAAATCAGGGAGATCACAGACATCAGCTTAATGAGAATGTCCATAGCAGGACCTGCGGTATCCTTCAAAGGATCGCCCACCGTATCACCGGTAATGGCTGCCTTGTGGGTCTGACTGCCCTTGCCCCCGAAGTTGCCTGCTTCCACATATTTCTTTGCGTTATCCCACGCACCGCCAGCATTTGCCATAAACACAGCCAGCATAATTGCCGACACCAGGCCACCCATCAGCATACCGCCCAGACCGGATGCACCCAAAATAATACCCACGACAGCGGGTGCCAGGATTGCAAGCAGACCGGGGGCAACCATCTCACGCAGAGAAGCTCTTGTGGAGATATCGATGCAGCGGTTATAATCAGGGACACTTTTGCCGGTAAGAATATCCGGATCATTTTCAAACTGGGAACGGACCTCCTCCACCATCTTGTTCGCCGCCCGACCCACAGAACCGATGGTCATAGCGCTGAACAGGTAAGGCAGCATCGCACCGATCAGCAGACCCACCAGCACACAGGGGTCGCTCAGGGAAATGCTGAATTCCGGAAGGTGAGTTTTTACTGCTTCAATAAAGGAAACGATAAACGCAAGAGAGGTCAGAGTAGCTGAACCGATGCAGAAGCCCTTGCCGATGGCTGCGGTAGTGTTGCCCACAGCGTCCAGCTTATCGGTGATGCTGCGGACCTCGCTGGGCATACCAGCCATTTCCGCAATGCCGCCGGCATTGTCGGCGATTGGACCGTAGCCGTCAACAGAAACGGTAATACCCACAGTACAGAGCATGCCCACTGCAGCCAGTGCGATGCCGTAGGCACCGCCGAAGAAGTAAGCCAGTGCAATGGCCAGGCCGAGGCAGGCGATGGTCAGCCAGGTGGATCGCATACCCACGCCCAGGCCAGCGATGATGTTTGTACCGTGACCTGTCTGAGACTCCTTGGCGATATCCTTAACGGAGGCATACTCGTCGGAGGTATAAAGCTCTGCCACAAAGCCAACGCCAATACCTGCTGCCAGACCGACGATCACGCAGAACATATACTTATACTGTCCCAAATAGAAGATCGCCAGCAATACCGCAGCTACTACCACAAGAGCGGTGGCAATATATGTAGCGATATTCAGTGCTTTATGGGGATCCTTCCAGTTCCGGGCGCGGACAATAGTAACGGAGATCACAGATGCCAGGATACCGATGCCGCAGATAAGAATGGGGAACAGAATGTGCTTAAAGGACAGACCGCTAAACAGCGCCATAGTCAGGCAGGAGATAATTGAGCCAACATAGGACTCGGTCAGATCAGAACCCATACCGGCAATATCACCTACATTGTCTCCCACATTGTCGGCGATGGTAGCGGGATTCCGGGGGTCATCCTCGGGAATACCGGCCTCCAGCTTACCCACCAAATCTGCGCCCACATCCGCTGCCTTGGTGTAGATGCCACCACCCACACGAGCAAACAGCGCGATCAGAGAACAGCCGAGGCTGTATCCGGTAAGGATCTGAATAGGGGCATGGATATCCTTTGTGATCATATAAACCACAAGGAAGATACCTACGAGACCCAAAAGTCCCAGACCGGCAACAGAAAGTCCCAGCACTGCGCCGCCGCCAAACGCAACCTTGAGTGCACCGGACATGCCCTCTTCTTGTGCCTTGATAGCAGTTCTGGCGTTGGCCTTTGTTGCAATGGCCATACCGGTCCAGCCTGCCAAAGCCGAGAAGCAAGCACCTACTACAAAGCAAATTGCAGCCTGCCAGCCGATTCCCTCTGCTCCCTGCAGCGCCGGGATAAGACCCAACACAGCAAGCAGAGCACCCACGCCAAAGACAAAGGGAATGATGATCTTATATTCACGGACAAGAAAGGTCATAGCGCCGCCGTGAATATAATTCTGAATTTCCTCAACGCGCTTATCGCCGATCTGCAGACGAGACACCTTGCGAAACAGTACAAACACAAAACACAAGGTTATGATCGCCGCAAAAGCAACAAGAAAAAGGGGAAGTAAAACAGTTTGATCCATAACAATCACCCATTTCATATAGAATATTTCTTATTCTACTATACTCTTGCGTAAATTTCAACATCTTTTATCAATAAAGTAACATTTTTATCAAGCCCTAACATTTACATCAAAAATGTAACT
Organism: Oscillospiraceae bacterium; assembly: GCA_015067785.1. Classification (GTDB taxonomy): domain Bacteria; phylum Bacillota; class Clostridia; order Oscillospirales; family Oscillospiraceae; genus Faecousia. The sequence continues at coordinate 8,098 of SVLR01000044.1, read as the reverse complement.
TGATTTAGAGGAGATACTACGAAGATCATCGATATTCACACCCACATATACCTCGACGACATTGCCCAGAAAGTCACCGACAGCGTACGCAATTTTTATCAGATCGGCGGCGGTGGCATGAACGGCATGGTCCATGCCACCATGGAAGACCTGCTTGAAATCACTTGCGCTGTTGTTTCGACTTTTTGTGCCCTTTGGAAGAAACTGTGAAGTTTCTTGCTTTTACTTTGGTTATATGTTACACTTATCGTGATTTATTGTTTCTCCCAAAGGGGAAGAAAAGAGGCGGCAATGATCTACGAATACGAACTGCGCCGGCAAGCTGACGGAGGAGGAAGTCCGGAGCGTTGCCTTCAACTATGTGCCTTACGAGGAAATGGCGGCGAAATACGATCCTGCCAAGCTGGTGGACGGCTTCAATACCATCGACGGCGAGGAGATTTTCTACATCTCCAATCCCGCACTGGGCCTGTGGGTCTGTGACAACTGATAAGGAGAAATAAGCGTGAAACGAATCGATCTGCATACCCATTCCCTAAAAAGTGACGGTGCTCAGACCCCGGCGGAGGTGGTGCGCACCGCCTATGCCGCCGGACTTTCCGCCATTGCTCTTTCTGACCACGATAACATCGAGGGTGTGCCGGAAGCTATGGCCGAGGGTCAGCGCCTTGGTATCGAGGTGATTCCGGCGGTGGAGCTTTCCGCCCAGTCGGGTACAGAATTGCACATCTTAGGTTATTTCATTGATATTCACAACAAGCAGCTTAACGATGCCATGGCCTATGCCCTGCAGGTGCGGGATCAGCGGCAGGAGGAGACTTGCCGGAAGCTCAATGAGCAGGGCTTTAACATCACAATGGAAGAGGCCCGGGAAGAAGCCCACGGCAATCCTGTGCTGTGCCGCGCCCACTTTGCCCAGATCATGGTGCGCAAGGGCTACGCTGAGTCCGTCAAAGATGCCTTCAACCGTTACCTCAGTGTTGGCTGCTATGCCTACTCCAACCGGCAGGCGCTGACGGGCCCGGAAGCGGTTTCCATCATCAGAGAAGCCGGCGGCATCGCCGTGGCGGCTCATCTGCACCTCATTAAGATGGAGGACGAGGCGCTGAAGGAGTACCTGAAGACCTTAATGCCGTACGGTTTGGAAGGCGTGGAAGGCTACTATACCGACTACACCCCCGATATGAATCAGCGTTACCGTGCCATGGCCAAGGAATTGGGTCTTACCATCTCCGGCGGCACGGATTACCACGGCGCCAACAAGCCCCACATTTCCATCGGTAAGGGCCGGGGCGATCTGGAGATCCCCTACAGCGTGCTGGAGGGACTAAAGGAACGGCACCGTCTGGTCCGGGGTTAATGTCTTGAATAATATAAGGAGCGTCCACAATCATGAAAAAAGCGGACATTGGTCTCATCGGCCTTGCCGTCATGGACGAGAACCTCGTCCTTAACATGGAGACCAAGGGCTTCGCCGTTGCCGTATACAACCGCACCACCGTGAAGTGGATCCAGTTCGGCTGGGCATTCGGCGCACTGGCTACCACCTTCCTGACCGACTATGCTCAGCCAGCCGATGAGGACATGGTTTGGAGCGTCTGGGGCGGTAATGCTCGCGTTAAGAGATAAGGACAATTAAAAGAACGCCTCACACGAGGCGTTCTTTTGTATCTTAAGGATTCCCTTGGGCATCCTCAAGGGAAAGTAGGCTTCATTGGGGTTTTGGAAAGAATATGGTCTTGCAAAATGGTAACAGATATGTTACTATATAATAGTATTTGTATTATTATGCCATTTTTTAGGCGCGGAATTATAGAATTGTTGCAGCAGCAGAATTACCGGGGAAACGCTGCCCCAAGGAAGCTGTAAAATGACCGACAAGTTGGAGGATTACGCGTGGGTAATAAAGAAAATGTCACAAAACCAAGTGTGAAAATAGTAGATGACAACGGAACAATGGAACGTATCAGCAACCGCTGGCTGATGGTGTTTTATGATACGATCCTTTATACAATCTGCTGGTGGATTATCTTTATCTTACATCCATCTATGCCGAAAAGGCCTATTATTCAGGTCACAGGCGCTTATTGGGTCGTGGGCTATATGTTGTTCTTCGGCTTTCGTTTTCTGCTGAAATGCTATAAGCAGATCTGGCGCTACGGTACATTACGTGCCTTTTCCAGAGAGGTAACGGCAGGCGTTTTGGGTGCCTGCGCATTGATCCTGCTGCGTTGGGCACTGCAAAGCAATCCGCGGGTGGATGAGATTCCTATTATTTCCGTAGTATCCTTCGCGGCGGTATATTTTGTTGCCAGTATTGCGGTGCGGGTCTGCTACAGCCAGCTGTACCGCGTTGCGGGAAAAAATCTGGCAGTGTCTGCGGTGATCCGTTTTCTGATTGAAAGGTTTGCCTTTGTGGACTTTTCTTCCAAGAATCCGGGTGCGACATTGCATCTCGTGCTGGAGCCGGAGCGGCCCGTTGCCTCTCCCATTAATGAGATCCAGAACATTGCGGAACAGTTCGCGATCCGCGGAGATATTAAGAAAATCACCCAGATCAACAAGGGCTATATCAACCGGACCTATAAGGTAGAAACGTTGTCCGACACGGGCCATGTACACAAGTATACCCTTCAGCGTATCAATACTAATGTATTTCCCGACGTGGATGCGCTGATGGAGAATTTTAAGTTGACCAGTGACCATCTGTACGGAAGATTGCTGCTGCCGGGACACGGCAAGAAGGGTTCTGTGCAGACCATCCGCCCGACAAAGGATGGACGTTCGTATTTGAAGGATACAACGGGCTGTTGGCGTATGATGAGCCATTTCGATGGCGTGTATTCTCTGGATATTCCGGACAGACCCGAGACTTTTTACCATGCCGGCGGCGCATTTGGCAGATTCTTGAAGGAAATGTCCGATGTGAATGTAAAGGAAGTTAAGGAGGTCATTCCTAACTTCCATAACACCAAGAGCCGCTACATGGATCTGGAGGAAGCAATTAAACGCGATCCAAAAGGCCGTGTTAAATATGTACAAGATGAGATCGATTTTGTGCGTGACCGGGCCAGCATGTACGGCATAATCAGCGACGCTCTGGAAAGCGGAAAGATCCCCACCCGCATCTGCCACAATGACTGCAATTTGAATAATGTCTTGTTTGACAATGAGACCCATTTGCCGGTTGCGATCATCGATCTGGATACCGTAATGCCCTCCTCTCCGCTGTATGATTACGGCGACAGCATGCGCATCGGTACCAATACGGCGAAGGACGATGAAAAAGACCTTTCCAAGGTGTCCTGTGACTTGAATTTGTACGAGCAGTACGCGCGGGGTTACCTTGAGGCCTGCGGTGATGTGCTGACCAAAGAGGAGCTGGAGCTGCTGCCCTATGCCTCTTTGATCATTACCTCTGAGGATGGTATCCGGTTCCTGATGGACCACATCAACGGCGATACCTATTATAATATTTATTATCCCGGACAGAATCTGGACCGCTCCCGCACCCAGCTGAAGCTGGTGGAGGATATGGAAAAGAAGCTGCCGGAGATCAAGAATATTCTGCGCAAAATTTACAGAGATCTGGGTCTGAAGGCAGAGATCAAGTAAAACAAAAATATATGAGGTGTACAAATTGAAAGCGATAAGAGCAATTGTTCCCGCGGCTGGAAAAGGCACACGCTTGCAGAAGCTGAGCGGAGATCTGCCGAAAGCAATGTTCCGGGTAGGGAACCGGCCTATGCTGGAAATCGTTCTGGAAAACATCAGCTTTATAGAAGAAAAGAATGTCTATATCGTAGTTGGCTACGGCAAGGATAAAATTATGGAATACTTCAGCGACCGTTGCAACTATGTTGAGCAGCGTCAGCAGCTGGGTACGGGCCACGCAGTCATGGAGTGCGCGGAAGCGTTTCAAGGTTTTGACGGAAGTGTTCTTGTCACTTTTGGTGATATGCCCCTCTTCCGCCGTTCGGAACTGGAGAAGATGTGCCGGCAGCATGAGGAAAACGGTGCGGACTGTACGCTGATGACAGCCGAGAATCCGGAACTGGAAATGTGGGCCCGTGTGGTTCGTGACGAACAGGGAAACTTCCGGGCGATTGTGGAAGGAAAGGATTGCTCGGAAGAGCAGGCAAAAATCAAGGAATTGTTTTCCGGCGTGATGGTCTTTAACAGCAAGACATTGTTTGAGGTCCTGCCCCAGGTGGGCTGCGCCAATGCGCAGAAAGAGTACTATCTGACAGAAGTACCGGAGCTGATGGTTAAAAACGGAATGAAGGTGGAGACATACTTCACCGCTGACGGAGATGACCTGCGGGGCATCAATACACCGGAGGATCTGGAAGCATGTGAGCGTATTCTGCTGAAGCGGTATGCCGCAGTGTAAAAGGTAAAGAAAGAGGGCGCGGAAGATTTCCGCGCCCTTGCTTTTATAATGCGTGACCTTTTCTGTGAATGGTGTTTACAACGAGATCCACATATTCCTGACAAATCTCAGGGGTTTCTGCTTCTACCATCACGCGAATGACAGGTTCCGTTCCGGATTCCCGAACCAGGATCCGACCGGAATCACCCAGTTTATCGGCAACTTCAGAAACCGCGGCCTGCACATCCTCGTCAGCCTGTGCGATCGTTTTGTCCGTTACCCGGACGTTCTTAAGGAGCTGAGGATAAATCGCAAGCCCGTCACACAGCTGACTTAGGGTTGCCTTCTTTGCAATCATGGCTTCCATCACCTTAAGACTGGTCAGGATACCGTCGCCGGTGGACGCATATTTGGAGAAGATGATGTGTCCGCTCTGCTCACCACCCAGACGGCATCCGGTACGCTGCATATATTCGTACACATATTTATCGCCCACGGCAGTTTTGGCATAGTCGATGCCCAGCTCGTCAAAGGCCTTATAAAGACCAAAGTTGGACATAACTGTGGTGACAACGGTGTTGTTTTCCAGCTTGCCCCGTTCCTTCATATACTTACCGTAAATATAGAGGATGTGGTCGCCGGTGACAACATTACCCTTTTCATTTACGCACAGACACCGGTCAGCATCTCCGTCGTAGGCAAAGCCGACATCCAGTCCATTCTCTACCACAAATTTCTGCAGGTATTCAATGTGGGTAGAGCCTGCGTTTGTGTTAATGTTGTAGCCGTTGGGCTCGGCGTTTATCACATAGGTTTTGGCACCAAGTGCGTCAAATACAGACTTGGCAATGTTCCATGCGGAGCCATGGGCGCAATCCAGACCTACCTTGAATCCTTTAAAGGAGTACATTCCCAGACCGATCAGATAGCCGATATAGCGGTTTCTGCCGGCAAAGTGGTCTACGGTGCAGCCGATCCGCTCCCGTTTGGCCAGGGGGAGCTCTGTCCATTTCTGTCCGAAAGCTTCCAACTGACCGTCCAGATAGGCTTCTACCAAAGAGATGGTCTCTTCGTCCATCTTTTCACCGCTGCTGTTGATCAGCTTGATGCCGTTGTCGTAGTAGGGGTTATGGCTGGCGGAAATCATGATTCCGCAGTCAAAGCCTTCTGTGCGGACCACATAGGCAACAGAGGGCGTGGTAGTGACATGCAGAAGGTATGCATCCGCGCCGGAGGCTACCAGACCGCCCACCAAGCTGTACTCAAACATATAGCTGGAACGGCGGGTGTCTTTGCCGATGACGATCCTTGCGGGTTCGTCTATGCCCTTTATGTGGTTGCACTGGGTATAGTACCAGCCCAGAAACCGGCCTACCTTATAGGCGTGGTCGGCAGTTAAGTTTACATTGGCTTCTCCGCGGAAGCCATCCGTTCCAAAATACTTACCCATTATCGTTGCTCCCTATTTACAATTACGCCGCCGGTTTTGAAAATGCTGTTCTCCGGCACCACACCCCGAACACAAGAGATGGGATAAATCATGCTGTTTCTTCCGACGATCGTACCGGGATTCAGCACACTGTTACAGCCCACTTCTACAAAATCTCCTAACATTGCACCAAATTTTTTCAGACCGGTCTCGATGACCTCGTTGCTGGTTTTTACGGTCACCGGTGTTTTGTCGGACTTGACATTGGAAGTGATGGAGCCGGCACCCATATGGGCTTTATAGCCCAGAATGCTGTCTCCAACATAGTTAAAATGAGGCACCTGCACATTGTCAAAAAGAATGACATTTTTCAGCTCAGTAGAGTTTCCAACCACACAATTATCGCCGATCAAAGCATTACCGCGAATATAGGCACAATGCCGGATCTCTGTATTTTTGCCAATAATACATGGCGCGGACAAATGGGCAGAAGGTGCGATCTGTGCGGTTTTATGCACCCAGATTCGTGGGGAGATTTCTGCATAATCTTCATCCAATGCGGTACCCAGCTCCAGAATCAAAGTGTTGATACCGGAGAGAGCTTCCCAGGGGTAATCAAAGCCGGAAAGATAGGCGCAAGCCTTCGTATGTGTAAGATCAAATAGCGATGTGATTTTCAAATATTACAAACCACCTTTCATCTGCTACTTATAGAAGTATCCAAAAAAACTTGCAGATATGCCTGATAGGAGGAATTAACCGCAAAATGATGGCTATTCACTAGCGTGTTGTATCATAATAACGCAAAACTGTATTAAAATCAACTATGTTTTTGTAAATTTAACCACAAGTGTTCAAACGGTTGCATAAAAATGTGCAACAGGCACCAGGTCCACTCCTGTAGGTGAAAGGAGTGATACACTTGATTATTACAAAAAATATAAATATGGACCTTTGGATCCGCGAGCGTGTACAGGAAGTTCCTGCGGTGCAGGGGGATGCGGGCACCAGAAAAGTGGCAATGCATCTGTTTGCCAACAGAGAACCATGGATTCCCGGCGAGGATGTGTCAGCAGCCATCCGGTACTGCAAGCCGGACGGAACCGGCGGCACATACGATACCATGCCTGATGGGGAAAAAGCATGGGAACAGTCGGAAAATACCGTCTCTTTCCTTCTGGCACCGCAAATGCTTACCGTACCCGGCCGGGTAGAGGCACAGGTGGAGATCCTTTGCGGAGAGAATGTTGTGGCATCGTTTCCTTTTTGTGTGCTGGTAGAGAAAAATGTGGCTGCCGGTGTGGTAAAATCCAGCGACTATTTCAACGTGGCACATTGGTTAGGAGGCAAGCTGGAGGAGAAGCTGAGAGAGGCAAAGGAAAGTGGGTCGTTTGACGGGAAACCCGGGCGGACACCGCTGCTGAGGATCGGTACTGTAACCACGGTGGATGCGGATGCCGCCGCGGATGCAACCATCGGCGGAACGGCAGAGGAACCGATCTTGCACCTGGCGCTGCCCAAGGGACAGGATGCGCAGGTGGATGCAACACTGTCGATCTCCGGTCAGGCAGCGGATGCGGAAGCGGTTGGGGCGGCATTGGCGGGAAAAGCGCCGGCTGGCTTCGGCTTGGGCGACACCTGTGTTCGCGTCGAGAATTGGAACGACGCCGTTCAAAACGGGTACTACTTCGGGCAAACAAACTCTCCGGATGGCTCATGGTGGTATGGCTATGTGGTTCGGGATAATGCGTCACCGCGCGTCACGCAGACAGTATTCCGTGAGGGAATCATAGCCACAAGAACAGGAGAAGTAAATTCTTTCCCTACGTGGGAATGGGTAAACCCGCCTATGACGCAGGGCGTCGAATACCGCACCACAGAGCGGCATGAAGGAAAAGTCGTATACAAGAGAAAGGGAAGTTCCGGATTGGTCGAATATCGGTTGGATGGAGAAACCAACTGGCGTTCCTACGGGATGCTGTACGGGTTAAACTTCCACTATGTGCAAATTCAGGGAGGTGGCTCTGTGAGATTCCGGATTGATTCATATATGCTCATGATGTGCAGATGCGTAGCAACAACGGTCAGCAGTGCGGCTGTTTATGCTTTTATGGGTTACCATGAATTCCGCGCGCCGGCAGTAACAGAATTATCTGTGGGCTCCAGCATTACCATTTCGACCGGCGGTGATGACACAAATGGCTGGTTCATTGAGGTACACAACAACCATTCGATGCCGGCAAATATGCATTTGATCGGTAGCTGTATACCCACATTCCTTTAAGGGGGCGACGAAA
>SVLR01000043.1 GCA_015067785.1 Oscillospiraceae bacterium | reverse complement strand
TCACCCGTTCGCCACTAAACTTAACTTCCCTCTGCCGAAGCTTCGTTCCATTAAGTCCCGTTCGACTTGCATGTGTTAGGCACGCCGCCAGCGTTCGTCCTGAGCCAGGATCAAACTCTCAAAAAATTGTATCTAAAGCACCTATGTGCCTCAAATCGTGTTTTTTGAATAATTTGCTCTTAGCAATTTATTACTCAAGAATTTCGTTGGCTGTTTCTTTCGCTTTCGCTTAAACAATCCATTACTTTGTTGTTCAAGGTGTTTGTTCGTCTTTGCGTTATTCAATTTACAAGGTACATCTTGCTACCCGCCTCGCAGATAGCTTGCATATGATATCACCATATTTTCCGTTTGTCAAGCCTTTTTTTACAAAAATCGTAAAAAATTTTGGGACCCCTTTCGAGGTCCCAAAACGCTTAGGTTTCTCGCTATCCGATATCATCGATCAGGCCGTAGTCGCCGTCATGTCTACGGTATACAACTGCAAAGGATTCGCCATTGTCAATATCGCGGAATGCAAAGAAATTATGCTCAAGAAGATTCATCTGGAGGACTGCTTCCTCCCGGGTCATAGGCTTAAAGTAGAATTGCTTGATACGAACGATGCGCAGGTCTTCTTCTTTTTCATCGGGGGTAAAGGAGGTTTCTTCTGCTGTACGGGTGAAGGCATCCTGGCGGAGACGGCGTGCAAGACGGGTCTTATTTTTGCGGATCTGGCCTTCGATGGTACCGACAGCGGCGTCGATGGATGCAAACATATCGGATGTGCTCTCTCGTGCGCGGAACCAGGTGCCTGCACCGTGAACGGTGAGTTCTACATTGTTGCGGTTCTTCTCTACAGAAAATACGATCAGTGCTTCCGCATCCTCCTCAAAAAACCGTGCCAGTTTCATTACCTTCTTCTCTGCATATGCGTGCACATTCTGGGGAAGTTTTACTTTCTTTTCACTGAACTGAAATTTCATAAGCGGCAGCTCCTTTCGTATTCACCGGTTTACCGGTGTACTACTACTATACCGCCATTTTTGAAAAACGACAAGAGGTCATTCCTCATTTTTTTCACTTTTTTTCAAAAGCTCTTCAATTACCATATTGTAGACCTGCTCTGCCCGCTGCTCAAAGCACCTGCTCAGTCTCAGCGCCTGCCGGCTGTTTGGTGCCATCAGCTCCAGATTCATTAAGTTTCCGGTCTCGTCGTCCAGCGTCATCATAACGATGGCGCAGCCGTCCTCCCGGGGCAGGATCCGGGTCTTTACAAAGCTGCTGCGGCGAAGACGGCAGTTAAAGCGGATAATGGCATTTTCCGCCAGCTGTCTTACGGTGAACGCAATGGAATCCTCCGTCAGTGCGCCGTCCTGACGCCCCTTCTCCGTGATCTCGTATTTCCCGTCTGTCTCACTTAGGTGACCGGACTCCACCATTTCCGGCAGAGCCGTGCATACATCAAAATAGCTGAGGCATTCATCCTGATAGCAGACCTCATAGACCTCCTGCCCGCTCATAGGGTAGTTCGCCCGGGCCATTACATATAAAATAAGGACCTTAACATCCATCATATCGTGGATAAAACCAAGTCTTTGCAAGTTCATCACCTCTTGCCACTTATTATATCGTATATCCAGAAAAAATCAAGCACCACAACCCGGGCAATTGCATAATTTGGGTTGAAAGGGTGATCCTATGAAAGATTTTGCCGTTTACTGTCCGGTGCGGAACAAGGCGCTATCTTACGCTATACAAAGCCTGCCCATCTCTCCTGCCCCCGGCGAGGACATCACACATCTTCTTCTGCCCATCCCCAGCTTTCATCCCGACGGCAGTATCCGGGGCGGCGGCAATTTGGAAGCGATTCTTTCCGTACTCCCTGAAAACATAACCGTCATCGGCGGCAATTTACAGCACCCCGTCCTCTCCGATTATCAAACGATAGATCTTCTGCAGGATCCAATTTATGTAACGGAAAATGCAGACATCACCGCCCGCTGTGCGCTGAAGCTGCTTTCGGACTGTCTCCCCTGCACCCTGAAGGGCTGCCCGGTGCTGATCCTCGGCTGGGGACGGATCGGCAAGTGCCTTGCCCGGCTGCTCCGGGCAAACGATGCCTCCGTTACCGTATATGCCCGCAAAGAAACAGACCGTGCGCTTCTAAACGCCCTCGGCTATGAAACCCAGGACATTCCAAACCCGACGGGCTTCCGTGCTGTCATCAACACCGCACCGGCAGCCCTACTGCCCGACTGTCCTTCTGAGGTCTTCAAAATGGAGCTGTCCTCCGTGATGGGCCTTGGCGGACGGGATGTGCTGTGGGCAAAGGGACTGCCAGCCATTCACGCACCGGAAAGCTCCGGAAAGCTCATTGCCGATTCGATATACCGACTGCTTGAAAAGGAGGAACCCTTATGACCGTCGGTTTTGCCCTTTGCGGCTCCTTTTGCACCTTCGCATCGGTTTTTCCCATAATGGAGGAATTAGCCAAAAGTCACACCGTCATTCCCATCTTCTCCCGAAACGCCGCCACCATCGACAGCCGCTTCGGGACTGCCAAAGACCACCTTGCCCGGGCAGAGGCGATTTGCGGCAGAAAGCCGATTCTCACTGTTGAAGCTGCTGAACCGATCGGTCCGAAGAAGCTATTCGATGTGCTTATTATTGCACCCTGCACCGGAAACACGCTGGCAAAGCTTGCCCACGGCATTGCCGACACGCCGGTGACGATGGCGGCAAAAAGTCATCTGCGCAACGGTCGCCCGGTACTGATCGCCGTCTCTACCAACGACGCCCTCTCCGGCGCAGCAGAGAATATCGGCAGACTTCTCGCCCGGAAAAATTACTATTTCGTCCCCTTCGGGCAGGATGACCCCATTGGAAAACCCACCAGTATGGTAGCAAAATTTGATAAAATCCCCGAAGCCCTGACCCTCGCCGCCGAGGGCAAACAGCTTCAGCCCATCCTGATATAGTCGTTGACGTGCATTTTCCTCCGTGGTATAATATTCCAAACCACATAAGGAGGCAGAATAAAATGAAAGGCAAACGATTTCTGGCGCTTTCCCTTGTACTCGTTACCGTAATGCTGCTCCTTTCCGGTTGCAGCGAAGTTGCGTTCGATATTATGAGACTGCCGTTACACGGTCCCATCTATCGCAGCTACTACTGGTTTGCCCTTTGGGATGGCAGAGGCTGCTCCAAGGAAGAAGCAATCGAAAAGGTCGGTTTGCCGGAGATCGCTTACGATACCGATGGAAAGCATTACTGCCAGTGGAGCGGATGCCCAAGCGGGCATTCCTATACCGATGCCGAGTTTAAGGAGATCCTGCTGCGCAGCGATGTTGTCACTTGGCATACTGAGTATGCAAGTGAGTTAGGCCCTCACTTTTTCCGGGTAAGATTTGATGAAAACGGCAAAGTGATCGAAGCCACATTTGAGCCCGCACCCGGCGGCTAATTCACAACCAACTCCCCCTCCTTTCCACAGGGGGAGTCCTTCAAATTGATCGATCCTATGAGGTGCGTATATGTCCCTTGAATACAATAAGAAAAACATTCCGCTTGCTAAGAACCTGCGAAAAAATGCAACACCGCAAGAACGGCATTTGTGGTATGATTTTTTGTCCACATACACACCACGCTTTCAACGGCAAAAAGCCATTGGTGATTTTATTGCAGACTTTTACTGCGACAAAGCCAAGCTGGTAATTGAAATTGACGGTTCACAGCACTACTCTCCCTCCGGTCTAAAGCAGGATGCTTTTCGTACAGAGATTTTAGAATCACACGGCTTAAAAGTTATCCGCTTTGCAAATTCACACATCAATACCAATTTTCAAGGTGTGTGCGAGTATATTGATGCCGTCGTCAGAGCCTCCCTCCGGGAGGGAGGTGGCACAGCGAAGCTGTGACGGAAGGAGAATGCGAAAAGTACAGTTTCGCACTCTCCCCCAGTCAGAAATCAAAGATTTCTGACAGCCCCCTCCCGGAGGGGGCCTTATTATCCCACCTGAAAGCATTCACCCCCACGGACTACATCCGTGGGGGTGAATTTTATTTACTGTCCAAAAAATCGTCAGCGTTGTAATTGGTTACTTTAGAGTGGCTGCAGCTCTTGCAGGTCGGTTGACCATAGAATGCGATATAGCTCTTTAGCTTCCATGTGCCCTTTTCGATGGTTTGGGTGCGGACATAGACATCTTTAATATTACCGCCGGTAATATTGCTCATCTGATTTGCGTCACCGCAAAGGATAATGCCGCAATGGTAGCTATTTCCGTGCTTGATAGATCCGATCTTTTGGAGGTCATCGTCCTTAATGGAAACCAATGCGCCAACATTACCGACCGCCCGTTTCACAAAGGCCTCCACCTGCGCCTTCGTCAGGTAATTGTACTGGGTCAGCTTGGAAACCTGGAAGGTCGTTTTGGTAGCTGCATTATTGAGGAAGATGCCCATGCCGATGGCGCCGTTCTTTTCAAACTGGATGGTCTTGACGTTGGTCAGCTTGAAGCTTGCGTTGGCGTGGACGTAGATATTGGCAATGTTGCCGCCGCACAGCGTTGAATTCTGAATGGTCACATTGCCGCCATTGACACGCAGCGGCTGACGGAAGCCGGAGATATAGGAGTTACTGACGGTAACACCGCTTGCCTCCACGCCGGAAACGAAGGTACCGTTTTCCAAACCGTCACTGCGCAGAACGGAGACATTGGTGCCGTAGGAGGGGCCTTCGATGACCACATCCTGCAGCTTGCCGCCGGAAACGGCGATGAAGAAGTTGTTCTGCTCTGCCTTAATAATATAGGTGGGTACAGAGATCTTCGCTAAGTTACCGTAAATGGTCTGATTCCCGATATTCTTGGCATACTGACCGGCGCCGCTGCGCATTGCGCCTGTAGTGATCTTGGGGACGGAGAAACCCTTCAGTACCGCAATGGGCACACCGTCGGGCACTGCCTTCCAAGAGGCCGCATCCTCTACATTGTAGGCGCCGTTTACCACTTTTACAGAGAGGGTCACAGCCTTTGCCGCTGCATAATTGAGCGAAATGTCACAGGCGGAAATATTCTTGGGGATGGCGATCTTCTGAGACGCCCAGTCGCCGTTTGCCGCAAAGGTTTTCTTGGAAAGAACGGTATTGCCGCTCTTAATAGTAATAACGATATTCTGCTTTGCGTCCAGTGTTCTGCCGGAGAGCAGACGGAAAAGAGTACCAAGCTTAATATTGCCGTTGGTGCCCACAGTGTAGGTAAAGCCGTAACGTGACTTAGTATTTGCAGAGTAAGCAATGGCAAAGGCAGGCTGCAGCCGGTCATCCACCAAATTAAGGGTGACGCGCAGGGTCTTATCGCCGGATACCACATCAATAGCAGCCTTTTGATCCTTTGTCACACCGCTCTTTACCTTCAGTTTCCCGCCAGCATACTCGAGGATATGCTGATATTCTGCAGGGACGGTGACCGCGAAAGCAGGTGCCGTTACAGAGACGGGAGAATCACTGCTTGTAAAGCCATTTGTGTAAGCGTAGATAGGCGTAAAACTCCACGCAGAGCCTTCTGTATAAGTCAGCTTCAGGCTGGGATTGCTGCCGGTAGCCGACGCGCCGCCCAGTTTGACACCGGAAACGGAGGAGAAGCCCACAGTTTTCACAGTATAGGTAAAGCTTTCTCCCGCCACACTGAGCCGAATGGCAGTACCGTTCGCAGGATTCTCCACTGTCAGCGTTCGACTACCGGTGGCAGCCGTCTGTCCGCCCACAGTCCATACCGCTTTTCCCACATTGGGGAAGCGCTCGCTGTTGACGGTGAGCGTAATTTTTCCGGTATAGTCTGCGGAAATGTAGATATTGGTACCGGAGAGCTTTGTCATAGTCTTGCCGGAGACGGTGTTTTCATCCTTCATGGAAACTGCCGGAGGCTTTGGTGGCGGCTCCGTAGGCGGGACCTCATCGCCAATGTGGACATAGTTCAGGCAGACCCAGCCCTTGTCCGTTCTGCCCCAGGGCACACCGCTGACGGTGGTCTCCTCATAAATAAAGATCTCCGTGCCGTAGGTATAGGTACCGACATATTCGCCGGAGGTACCTGCGGTCTTACGGATATTCAGCTGCTCCGTTGTAACAAAGGCCCGCTGGGGCGGTGCGGTAGGCGGCTGGGTGGGCTCGGTGGGCGCAGTAGGTGCATCGGGTGCATCAGTATCCACCGGCAGCTTCAGCACCTCCGGCAGATCTGTGTAAAAGCAGGCAAACAATGCCAGCAGCATGCACAGCAAGAGCAGATATTTTAGTATACGTAAGATCACTTTCTTTGCTGTACTCATCTAAGACATTCTCCTACCTGAAAATATACGGGTCAAAACCCTCAAGGTACATTATATCGCATTTTATGAAAAGGTCAACGCCAATTCTATATAACTTTATAAAAAATTCGCGCCCAAAAGCGGGCGCGAATCGTTTATGTGTTATTTGCCTGCAAGAAAGGTCTCCGCCGTGTAAGGATTCTCTGCGGTGTACATCGGCTCTGTGAAGGCAGTCGTGCCATAGGCGACCAGTCTGCCCTTGTTGCCGGAGAGCAGCGCCATCCCCACCTCACATTGCTCGGAAGCAACATAACCGGGGATCTGCCCATCCACTGCCGCATCTGTCCAGGTATAGGTAGGCCGCAACCAGCTACCGCCGCTCTTTGTGCCCTCGTTACTGACAAGAATGCCCAGATGATATGCCCCATCGTCATACTTTAGGGCACCAAACTTCTTGATGTTGCTGCCGGATATAGGATTGAGCAGCTCATCGAAGGAGCTTCCGGAATCATTGCCCATGCCGGAGACATTGCGCAGGTAATTATTCAGCTGCTCCTGGGTATAACGGTTATACTGTTTGAGGTTTTCTGCGGTAAACTTCACCTTGCCGGCAGTTGCCTCCAGATAGATACCGGCGCCCATAAAGTCGCCCTCTTCATACTGGATAGTGGTCACATTGGTAAGCACCAGCTCATCGGCCTGATAAACATAGATATTGGCAAAAATACCGCCCTTAAAGACAGAATCCTTCATTGTGACCTTGCCGCTGTTGATACGCACCGGCGCGCGGAAGCCGGATATGTAGCAGCCGTCAAGGCTGGCATCGCCATTTATCAAAACCGCGTGGACATACATACCTTCCTTGTTGGTGGTATAGAAGTCGATCATGCTGTAAAGGGGACCTTCGATCAGCATATCCTTCAGGGTGCCGGTGCTCAGCTGAATAAAGTAGTTATCCTTTTTGACCGCAAAGACCAAATATTCAGGGATGCGGACCGTATGCATATTGCCGTAGACGGTCTTGTCACCGATGCTCTTGGCATAGTGACCGGTGCCGCTTTCCAAGGTCTCAGAGCTGTAATCCGGCAGTGTTATATCCTGCAAAAGGGCAATGCTCTGTCCGTTGGGCATAGCCAGCCATTCTTCCACAGTCTGGACATTGTAGACATTCTCCACCACCGTCACGGGAAGGGTGGTCCTGACCTGACCGCTGCGGATGGCGACGGTATATTGACCGGCAGAAATGCTATCAAGGGCGATCCGCTGATCGCTCCAGCGGTCAAGTATATCCGTTCCGACCTTCCAGGTCACAAGGACCTTTCCGGATGGGCCGCCGTCCAGCCACTCCACGAAGATCTCCTTGTCGGTCTTCAGGGTCACGCCGTCCAGCTGCGCAAACAGCGTTCCCAGCCGGATAGAGCCCTTTGTACCAACCACAAAGGACTTATTGTACTTTTTCAGGGTATCTGCATTTTCTGCGACCTTGAATACCGGTACTTCCGGCTCGGTCACGGGAGGCTCGGTTGCAGGCGGTTCCGTTACAGGAGGCTCGGTTGCAGGAGGCTCCGTTGCAGGGGGCTCTGTTGCGGGAGGCTCTGTTGCAGGAGGCTCTGTTGCGGGAGGCTCTGTCGCAGGAGGCTCTGTTGCAGGAGGCTCTGTTGCGGGAGGCTCTGTCGCAGGAGGCTCTGTCGCAGGAGGCTCTGTCGCAGGAGGCTCTGTTGCAGAAGGCTCCGTTGCAGGAGGCTCTGTGGGCAGTACCGGCTCGGTAGGCAGCATCGGCTCGGTGGGCACCGCAGGCTCGGTGGGCACCGCAGGCTCGGTAGGTGCAGACGGCTCCGTAGGCACAGTCGTGGGTCTCGTTCCCTCGCTCTCCACGGGGAACATTTCTCCCCATGCCTGCAGCGTGTCGCCCAGCTTCTCAAGCGAACAGCCGGAGAAGCTGCATAGCGCTATACTGAAAATGAGTGTGGCAAGCAGAGGCTTTTTCCATCGGTTCTTTTTTGGCATAAAGACGTTTCCTCTTTTCTTTCAGATCTCAATATGTCGATCACAATACCGGAGTGCCTTTTGGCGGTGGGTAATGATAATATACGCGATGGTGTCCTCTCTCTTTACAAGGTTGCGCAGGATCTCCTCCTCCGTATCCTCATCCAAAGCAGATGTGGCTTCATCGAAGATGATGATAGGCACTTTTTTCAGCATTGCCCGGGCAATGGCGATCCGCTGGGCCTGCCCCTCGGAAATGCCGGTGGCCTTTTCCCCAATGGGAGTGTCCAGACCCTGAGGCAGCTTTTCCACAAAACTTTTTGCGCAGGCCGTTTCCAGCGCCGCCCATAAGCGCTCCTCAGTGGCATCCGGGTCTGCCATCAGCAGGTTTTCCCGAATGGTGCCCTGAAAGAGGGTATTTCCCTGAGGTACATAGCTGAAATACTGCCGCGTAGCAGCGGATACGGGAACATCACCGATCGTCAAGCTGCCCTTTTGAGGCAGAGCAAACCCAAGAAGCAGCTTTATAAGCGTTGTCTTACCGGCTCCCGACTGACCGGTTACCGCCACCTTTTCGCCCGGGGCGACCGTAAAGGAAAAGTCCCGGAATATTTCTTCGTTATCATAGGCAAAGGAGAGCTTTTCTCCCCGGAGGAGCACCGGACCGGAAACCGTCTTTTCTTCTGCCTCTTCGTCCTTTTGAAGGTCTTCTATCTCCGTAATGCGGGGAACGGAGGCAAGGACTGTGATCAGCCGGCGGGCCATCTCTCCCAGGGAAAGCACCGGTGTCTGCACCTGCCCCACCAGAGCAAGAAATGCCGTCATCGTACCGTAGGTGATCGACCCCTCTGCGATCTGCACCACACCGGCAAGAAACGCAACGGTGGTCCCCACGGTAAAGGTGATGTGGATCACCGTGCGGGTCACAGTCTGAAGTCCTCGCATTTTCACGGTCCAGTACATCCGTTCATCCCGGAGGGCATCCAGCTTTTCTTCGCTGCGTTCCTCCCCGGAAAAGACCTTTATGACCTCCATATTACGCAGGCTCTCCTGCATAAACACCCGGTACGCACCCTCGCTCTTTTGGAAATTTTCCTGTACACGGCGCATTTTTCCGCTAAGCAGCAAAAAGGTTCCCACGCCGATGGGGGCGATCCCCAGCGCCACAAAGGCAAGTCCCTTATCATAATAGAAAAGGAGCAGGAAAGCGGAGATCAGCTTCACAAAAGTGCCCACGCCATTTATCAGAATGTGCAAAATACCGCCGGTGACCTTTTCGATATCACTGGTCAGTCTCGTCAGCACATCCTCGCTGTGGAATTTTCGGAGCGCCTGCATCCGGGTGTGCAGCAGCTTTTTATACACTGCACTGCGGATAGAGAAGCAGCACTTTTCATGAAAGGTGATCATCCACATCTGTACCGTAAGATTAATGACCACCGTCAGTGCAGTCGCAAGGAGCATAATACCGATGCCCCAAGTAAGGGACAGACCGTCTGTTGCACGGTCCACAAGGTACTTATTGACCACCACCGATGCCACGCCCAAAAGGGACACCGTACATTGCAGCAGCAAAAGCCCTAATATCTGCCACCGGTGCGGCTTAAACTGAGAAAGCAGCCACAGGATATGGCGGCGCTGTATTTTGTTTTTTCGCAGGTTTTTCTTCATTTTACCACCCAAAAAGCACACTTTTTTATTATAGTACCAGTTTCCCACAAAAAAGTCAACGCGGTAACGGTTGCAAAGCTGCAGAATCTGTGATATAGTTGGATATAGTAATTTTTAGGAGGTGACGCTGTGCGTATTCAGGAGTCCGGTGAAATGTACTTGGAGGCAATCTATGTCCTCTCTCAGAAACAGGTCGGTGTTCACGCCATCGACATTTCCCAGCATTTAGGATATTCCAAGCCCAGCGTCAGCCGGGCTATGGGCATCCTAAGAAGAGGTGGCTATATCACCGTGGACGAACTGAGCCACATCCACCTGACAGAAGAAGGCCAGGCCGTAGCGGAAAAGATTTACGAGCGCCACGATATTCTCTCGAAAATGCTCATTTTCTTGGGTGTGCCGGAGAAAACGGCTATTGAGGATGCCTGCCGCTTGGAGCACGCCATCAGCGACGAATCCTTTGCGGCCATCAAAGCCCACTTTACAGATATGAAAAAATAAAAGCGCAGTCCACTTTTGTGGACTGTGTTTTACGGAGGATACTATGTCAAATTTAGTAGAAGAAATCAGCCGGCGGCGAACCTTTGCCATCATCTCTCACCCCGACGCCGGTAAAACCACCCTGACCGAAAAATTCCTGCTCTACGGCGGCGCCATCGCCCAGGCAGGCGTGGTCAAGGGCAAGAAAAACTCCCGTGCCGCCACCTCCGACTGGATGGAGATCGAAAAGCAGCGCGGTATTTCCGTCACCTCGTCGGTTATGCAGTTCCAGTACGAGGGCTTTTGCATCAACATTCTCGACACCCCCGGTCACCAAGACTTCTCCGAGGACACCTACCGTACCCTGATGGCTGCCGATGCCGCCGTCATGGTCATCGACGGTGCTAAGGGCGTTGAGCCTCAGACCCGGAAGCTCTTTAAGGTCTGCGCCATGCGGCACATTCCCATCTTCACTTTCGTCAATAAGATGGACCGGGAGACCAAGGACCCCTTTGACCTTTTAGACGAGGTGGAGCGGGAGCTGGGCATTGAGACCTATGCAATGAACTGGCCCATCGGCTCCGGCAAGGATTTTATGGGTGTTTATGACCGGGAAAAGAGCCAATTACTGTTCTTTTCCGGCTTAAACGGCAAATCGAAAGCCGCGAAACAGGAGATCGATCTTTACGATCCTGTGGTCGCCGAATATCTGGATTCGGAAGCTAAGCACCGGCAGCTCATTGACGATGTGGAGCTGCTGTCTGCCGGTCGGGAGATGGATATGGAGGCAGTGCGCCACGGTCAGCTCTCCCCCGTTTTCTTCGGCTCTGCCCTGACAAACTTCGGCATTGAGCCGTTTCTTGAAAACTTTCTCAAGCTGACACCCCCTCCCCTGTCCCGGGTTTCCGATCAGGGTACGGTGGATGCTTTCGACCCGGACTTCTCCGCCTTTGTATTCAAAATTCAGGCGAATATGAATAAGGCCCACCGGGACCGTCTTGCCTTTATGCGTATCTGCTCCGGCAAGTTCCAGCGGGACACGGAATACTATCATATGCAGGGCGGCAAAAAGATGCGTCTTTCTCAGCCCCAGCAGCTGATGGCAGCCGAGCGCGAGATCGTGGAAGAAGCCTATGCAGGCGATGTCATCGGTGTCTTTGACCCAGGCATCTTCTCCATTGGTGACACCATCACCGTACCCGGAAAGAAATTCCTCTACTCCGGCATCCCCACCTTCGCCCCCGAGCATTTCTGCCGTGTCTCCGCCAAGGACTCCATGAAGCGCAAGCAGTTCGTCAAGGGCACGGAGCAGATCGCACAGGAGGGCGCCATTCAGATCTTCAAAACACCCTATTCCGGTATGGAAGAGGTTATCGTAGGCGTTGTAGGTACACTGCAGTTTGAAGTGTTCCAGTACCGTATGAAAAACGAGTACGGTGTGGACCTGCGGATGGAGATGCTGCCCTATGAGGAGATCCGGCTCATCGATAAGTGCCCTGTGGATTACGAGGATCTGAATTTAGGCTCAGATGCGGAGCTGCTGGAAGACTATAAGGGCAGAAAGCTGCTGGTCTTCAACAGCTTCTGGGCCATCGACTTTACCTGCCGCCGCAACCCCGGGCTGACGCTCAAAGAGATCGTGGTTGCAGAAGGCTGAAGCAATGGACAATGGACAATGGATAATTGACAATTATCTATCAATATCGTAGGGCGGGGGCTTGCTCCCGCCGCGATTATTTCCGCGCTAAAACAGTGAGAGGAGACCCAAATGAAGATATATAATAAATTGGTTCGTGACCGTATTCCCGAGATCATCGAAAAGCAGGGCAAAACCTGCCACTATGAGGTAATGTCTGACGATGCCTATAAAGCCGCCCTGAACGCCAAGCTGACGGAAGAATTAAAGGAGTACCACGAATCCGGAGAATTAGAGGAGCTTGCCGACCTTTTGGAAGTCATTTACGCTATCGCAGAATCCCGTGGTGAAACGGCAGAAAGCCTGAATGAACTGGCAGAAAAGAAGGCCTTAGCGCGTGGCCGCTTCCGGGAAAAATACCTGCTTCTCTCTGTGGAAGAATAAACAAATCCGCACCACGAAATCACAAAATCGTGGTGCGGGTCTTTATTTTACATCTGTTCTTCCTAAAAGATAGTCCACAGAGGTTTTGTAGTAATTCGCTAATTTGATCAGTATGGCGGTAGGAATGTCATTTTCTCCGGTCTCATATTTGGAATACCCGGTTTGTGACATACCAAGCATTTGTGCCACCTGCCGCTGTGTCAAATCGTGATCTTCCCGCA